>NZ_JACAEU010000094.1:0-40661 GCF_013388695.1 Fischerella sp. | reverse complement strand
GATTAGGGATTGGGGATTGGGGATTGGAGAACGAGATCCAATACCTCGATGCACTTCGCACCGCACGCGAGCGCGGCCCCCCCAATCCCCGATCCCCGATCCCCGATCCCCGATCCCCGATCCCCAATCCCCAATCCCCTTTCCCCAATCCCCAATCACTAACCAATAGGTAACGTGAAATAAAAAGTGCTACCCTTTCCTAAAGTGCTCTCTGCCCAGATTTTGCCTCCATGCTGTTGTATTATGCTGCGACAAATTGCTAATCCCAAGCCAGTACCCCCTTGATGACGGGAGTTAGAAGCATCGACTTGCTGAAAGCGATCAAAAATTGTTTCTAGTTTATCTTCAGGAATACCTCGCCCTTGATCTTTGATTTGGAACAAGAGATACGAGGTAGGGGGAGTAATAAATTTATTTTCCAATTTATTTTCCTCCACATCCTCCACTTTCTTCACTTCCCCTTCTTGTTCAAGTTCAATACTCAGACATACAGTGCTACCTGGAGGCGAAAATTTAATGGAGTTGCTGAGTAAGTTGGTAATTGTCTGGATGATGCGGTCTGGATCTGCCCATAACTGCACTGATGCTGGTGTCAGTTCTAGGTGAATTTCTGCTTTCTCAGCCATTGCTCGCATCTCATCTACAGCCTGAATCATCAAGTCTGCGGCGTTACATATCTGTTTGTGCATCGTCACTTTGCCTGAATTGATGCGCTCAATATCAAGGATGTCATTAATCAAGCGTACTAAACGGTTGGTGTTATCAAAGGCAATTTCTAACATCCGTTGACTTTTTTCAGGTTGATTGTTTAAGGAACCCCGTGCCAACAAACCCAAGGCACTACGAATTGAGGTCAAAGGTGTTCGCAATTCATGGCTGACGACAGAGACAAATTCATCCTTCATCCGTTCTATTATTTGTCGTTCGGTAATATCCTTAAAGATAACTACAGCACCAATAATTGTTTTTTGTTCTCGAATTGGTGTAGAGACGTATTCGACTGGAAATTTTGACCCATCGCGGCGGTAGAATATGTCGTCAGTGATATGTTGTACTGTTCCATCTTGCAAGGTGGCATAGATGGGATTGTCTTCTAAAAAATAGCGAACACCGTCGGCTCTAGAATGCTTAACAATTTCGTGCATAAACTGATTGATTAGTTCTTTCACCCCATATCCGAGCATTCTTGCTGCTGCTGGATTTACGAAAGTAATTTTGCCCTGACAATTTAAACCGTAAATTCCCTCGCCGGCTGAGTTTAAAATTAACTCGCTTTGCCGACTCAGACGTTCTAGTGAGGCTTGTGTTTGCTTGCGATCGCGAAGTGCGCGTTCTCGTTCGTTGATTTCTTCCAACAATCGTCTATTGGCTCGTCGTAACTCTGCGGTTCGCTCTTGAACTCGTTGCTCTAATTCGGCATTCAATGCACAGATTTTTTTCTCAGCTTGCTTGCGCTCTTCGATATCGCACTGCAAGTTGGCGTTGAGAGCATGGACTTGCTGATACAGTTGATATTGATGAATTGCGATCGCAAAGTGACTAGCCAAAGCTTGGGCAAGTTCAATTTCCGTAGTCTTCCATTCTTGGACTTGACCTCGCTTCAACTCTCGCCACACCTCAAAGGATTGAATCGGAGACAAATGTCTCTCATCATCGCGGTCTGGTCGTCGCGCCCAGATAGTTTCTACGTCTATTTCGTTACGAAAAATACTTAAATAACCCAAAATCTGCTGCCGATATTGCAAACGAACGATCAGCAAACTACGAATTCTAGCCCTCAAAAACGCTTGTGCTAAATCTGACTGTAGTGCCGCTTGATACAAATCATTAACAGCCCAAATTTGGCTTCCCTCAACAACAGTTGCTTCCATATTTAGCCATTCTCGCCAGCTGGGATGTTCTTCGAGGGGGGAAAATGAAGAATTTATTACTCCCCCTTGTCCTCTTTGTTTCCTTTGTCTCCTGCTCCCCTGATTAACAGGAAAAATCGGCTGTTCTCCGATGGTGAACAACTGTGCTTCTTCAGCAGGGTTCTGGGGGGTGATGCAAATTCTGCCACCTGCGCCTTGTAGCGCTGATACAGTTAACTCTAGTGCTTGTTGCAGTTGCATCTCAGTCATGGAGTGCAGCAGCTTGGCAACGCGATTAATTGTGGCTTCTTGTTGGGCTTGGAGGCGGCTTTGTTCGAGGAGAGTAGATTGAGCGATCGCAATTGATAATTGATCTGCGACTAACTGCACCGCCTGTAATTCTTGCTCTGTTATTTGACGCGGTAAACTATGATGGGAAACTAATAAACCCCATAATTGCTCGCGATGCAAAATTGGCACTACTAAAGAAGATTGCACTCCCATTGAGGTGAGGTATTCTACATGACAGGGGTCTACCGAGCGAAACCGAATATCATTTTTGAGTTCGATGGATTCGTCAGCTTCTGGAAGAGGACTCAGTCCAATTTGTTGTGCTGCTACATCTACAATTGAACGCTGACGAGCCAACAAAAATAATTCTCGAGCTTCAGATGGAATATCCTGAGCAGGGAAGTGTTGCCCTAGTAAGGATGGCAGATGTTCTTTATCAACCGACTCTGCCACAACTTCACCACTGCCATCTGTATCAAATCGATAGATTTTAACGCGGTCAGTCTCCAAGAATCCACGTATTTCAGCAACAGTTATTGAGAATATCGCTGGTAATTCCACAGATTGACGGATGCGATTCATCATCCGATGTAGCAGAACTTCCAAGGAAGTGATTTGCTTTTCACCAGCAGTGCTAGTGTCATTTAACGCCTTTGAATGGGGATTATTCGATGGCATCATCTAAAACATCGTGGCAAAGTATTTTCTCTAGTTCTGCAAACGCAGGCTGCTGTATTTCTTGCTTCAAGGCTATAACCAAGTTGTACAAATGCAACACTTGACTTTGATTAATGCTCATTTGCGATCGCAACATCTGCTCAACTTCAAAAGCCAAACGCGAACCTTTGGTAAAACCAAAGATGCCCAAAGCCCCTGTCAGTTTATGTGCAGCTTGTTGTGCTTGTTGTCTTAATTCATCTCCCAGGTTGTTTTCTAGTAATGCTTCTGTGGCTTGCTCTAGGATGATGATGCGATCGCAATTCTTAACTTTCAACTTCTCCCATAATTTAGTTAGCGCTGCTTTAGTTTGTTGTATACCATTCTGTAAATCTTTAGTCTCGTAACATAAATCTCTTGTCTGTTGTTTTGTACTTGGTTTTACACCATTCAATCTGTGATTTTCTTTTGTCTGTTGTGGCAATTTTTGAGAAGATGTAGGTACTTTCAGGCGATAACCCAGACCATACACCGTTTCAATAAAATTATTCTCCGCTCCTGCTTGTTTGAGTTTTTGTCGCAAACCTTTGATGTGAGCCGTAACTGTATCCTCTTGGGGAGCTTCTTCCGTTGACCACAGGTGTTCTAAAATGTCGCCGCGGCTAAAAACTTGATGTCCGTTGCGAAGAAAAAGCTCTAGCAAACGATATTCCTTGGGAGTCAAATTTAGAAGATGACTGTTATAGGTAACTTCACATTTACCAGGATCAAGACGCAGGTTTTCCCATTCCAAAACCGTTTGTAGAGTTGAATTTCGCCGCCGCAATAAAACCCGAATTCGAGCTAATAATTCTGACATGTCAAAAGGTTTAACAAGATAATCATCTGCTCCAGCATCCAATCCCATCACTTTATGAGTGCTAGAATTTTGCGCTGTTAATAACAGCACGGGAGCTTGATAGTTATGAGAACGTAACCTTTGACAAAGCTGAATACCGTCCAACTTCGGTAGCATGACATCCAACAAAATTAAGTCATAGTTGAAAGCTTCTACAAGCTCCCAGCCCAATTCGCCATCATTTGCAACATCGACAGCATAATGTTGATTTCCAAGGATATTTTCTAGAGTATTGGCAATACACTCGTCATCTTCAACTAATAAAAGTCTCATGAAATATCGCCCTGTTATTAATCGGAATATATGGAATCACACGCTTGTTTGTGGAGCTTTAACAATGCGGAGATATGTTTAATAAAAATTTTCCGCTGTTCCATGCCGATTTATCAAGCGTGACATTCGCAACTAATTCAGTTGACTTTTCCGATCATCTTTCGATGATGTCAAAGAAAGAATTCCAGAGAAAGATAAACAGGGAATATTCGCCTTTTCACCTTTCACTTTTTTAACAAGCAGCGTTGTAGAATTGCCATGCGATCGCCCCACTCCCTTTGAAAAGGCTCGGTCTACAAAAGGAAAGTATTTTGTTAAAATGCGTAAGTTATGAATTAATTCAGAGATAATAGCCAGAAAATCAAAATCAGGAGAATCAAAAAATTTGGTTAATAAAAAAATAACTGATTGTTCACAACAACTGTTACTAACATTTTCCGAGTTTAGGAGAATTGAGCTACTAAATGTATTATCCCTCCTCTAATAAACAGAAATGTTTCTTTACATCAATTGGTCAGGCGATCGCTTTCCTCGGACGCTTTTGTTACTAAGAGGAGAGAAAAATACTGGTTGTATCTTGAGCCTTAAACATTATCATGAATTGCGCCAGCCTCCCAAAGGGAGGAGCTACGAAGATCGCATCCCAGCTTTGTCATTTAAATCCTCTTATTGAAAAAAATACGTAAAAAAGGGGTTTCAGATTATTCTCGGTCTAAAGTAACAAAAGAGAGGGATTATGGTGTTTACGATTACAATCATTATTAACAGATTTCTCACAAAACTAGTTAATTAGCTTCAAGAAAGTTTTAGTTTCTTTACTTATTTTTATAACTGCTAGAGTACTTTAAGGCGAAAAATCTTTAAAGATCCCCGACTTCTTAAAGGATGCCGCTGACGAGTCAGGGGTGACACCCCTCATCAACGAGAAATAAACAACTAGGGGCTATTCCAGGACGCGATCGCACCATGAATGTTGTCTCGAAAAGCCTATAAAACCGTTGGGGTGAGGGGTCAACCCACCCACCATTTGCCAACAGTATCCGCAAGAGTTGTCGGGGATATTGTGTGGCAAAAAGCACTAATAAGCACTAAAGTTCTAATTACAAACCAGTATTTAAAATCTGCTCAGATTTACTTTTCAACTATTATTTTGTGAAGTTTTGTAAATAAAATTAATTCCTTCATTAGTTCTTCATGTTTTTTCACTATTCTGCTTTTCATCAATCTTGAATAATATTTTCGTCGTAGCTGATGAAGGTTTGACTGCAAATATATAGCCCATCGCCTTTGGTGTGAGAATGTGCTGCGATGGAAACTCCTGCCCATTCAGTGAGGATGTATTGAGTATGAAGCTAGAGTCAGACCATGTAATTGCAACCTCAGATAGTAGCGATTACACTTCTGAGCCAACAGCAAACAAACTCTCAGAAAGACGCAAAAAAGTTAATCATTGGGAAAAATTTTGTTCATGGGTTACTAGCACAGAAAACAGGCTATATATTGGCTGGTTTGGTGTGTTGATGATTCCATGCATCTTAACAGCAACGACTGTTTTTATCATCGCCATCATCGCTGCTCCTCCTGTAGACATGGATGGAATAGGTGCGCCCATTTCCGGTTCAATACTTTCTGGGAATAACATTATCACTGCTGCTGTTGTGCCAACATCGGCTGCAATTGGTCTGCATTTTTATCCGATTTGGGAAGCTGCTTCTCTTGATGAGTGGCTTTACAATGGCGGGCCATATCAAATGATTGTGCTGCATTTTTTGATTGGCATCATCGCCTATCAAGACCGGGAATGGGAACTGAGCTACCGCTTGGGAATGCGTCCGTGGGTTTCTTTAGCATTTACCGCTCCCGTCGCCGCAGCTGTCTCAGTGTTGTTAATCTACCCAGTTGGACAGGGTAGCTTATCTGCGGGAATGCCTTTAGGAATATCTGGCACATTTCACTTCATGTTGCAGTTTCAAGCAGACCACAACATCTTGATGAGTCCTTTGCATCAGTTAGGAGTGATTGGGGTTTTGGGTGGTGCTTTTGCGGCTGCAATGCACGGTTCCTTAGTCACATCTACCCTAATTCGCAGCCATAATCACAGCGAGCCTGAATCAATTAACAAAGGGTACAAACTTGGTCAACAACACCCAACCTATAATTTTAGGTTTGCCCAAGTTTATCTATGGCACTTGATATGGCATCGTGTCAGTTTTCCTAACTCTCGCACATTGCACTTCTTCTTGGCAGCTTTACCAGTAGCAGGAATTTGGTCTGCGGCTTTAGGTGTAGACATCGCTGCGTTTGACTTTGACTACTTGCAATTCCATCAGCCTGAGATCAAAAGCCAAGGGCAGATTATTCACACTTGGGCAGACACAATTGATTGGGCTTCTTTAGGGATAAAAATTTTAGATGAACGCCATATTTATGACTTCCCTGAAAACTTAACAGCAGGTGAAGTAGTGCCTTGGAAGTAGGCATCTTGAATTTTCAATTTGGAATTTTTTATGACTACTATTTCCACACGATCAACGAGCCGTTTCCCAACCTGGGATAGGTTCTGCAATTGGGTAACAAGTACCGAAAATCGTCTGTATATTGGCTGGTTCGGCGTCTTGATGATTCCTTTGTTAGGAGTTTCTATCTGCGTCTTTACGATCGCCTTTATTGCCGCTCCCCCAGTGGATATTGACGGCATCCGCGAACCAGTATCTGGTTCACTACTCTACGGCAACAATATCATTACCGCCGCCGTAGTTCCTATGTCCAACGCGATTGGACTGCACTTTTACCCCATTTGGGAAGCAGCTTCTATGGACGAATGGCTCTACAACGGCGGGCCATATCAAATGATTGGTTTCCACTACATTCCAGCCCTTGCTTGCTACATGGGGCGTGAGTGGGAATTATCATACCGTCTGGGAATGCGTCCTTGGATTGCAGTTGCCTACAGCGCCCCTCTTGCCGCTACAACTTCAGTATTCTTGATTTACCCAATTGGACAAGGCAGCTTCTCTGACGGTCTGCCTATGGGTATCAGCGGCACTTTCAATTTTATGTTTGTGTTCCAAGCCGAACATAACATTCTCATGCATCCCTTACACATGATTGGAGTCGCTGGAGTCTTGGGAGGTTCGCTGTTCTGTGCAATGCACGGTTCACTAGTGACATCAAGTCTCATCCGTGAAACCACAGAATTAGAATCGCAGAACTACGGTTATAAATTTGGTCAAGAACAAGAGACTTATAACATCGTTGCAGCCCATGGTTACTTTGGTCGCCTAATTTTCCAGTACGCCAGCTTTAACAATAGCCGCTCATTGCACTTTTTCCTCGCAGCTTGGCCGGTGATTTGTATTTGGGGTACTGCTATAGGCATCAGCACAATGGCGTTTAACCTGAATGGCTTCAACTTTAATAATTCCATTCTTGATTCTCAAGGACGTGTACTCCCCAGTTGGGCTGATGTGTTGAACCGAGCAAACTTAGGTTTTGAAGTGATGCACGAACGGAATGCTCATAATTTCCCACTGGATCTTGCCGGTGGTGAAGCTGTTCCTGTCGCAATCACAGCGCCTTCCATCACTGCCTAGTCGGTTTTCAGTTGTCAGTTTGATTCCTCCCTGACAACTGAACCATTTCCTAATCGATTTGTTGTTAGTTGTTGGTTGTTGGTTGGTTGGTTGTTGTTTGTAAGCTACTAACCACTAACTACTAACTACTAACCACTAACTAAAAAAATCAGGAGTAATTAATGAGCGTCATCACCGAATTAATTCTGAATGCTGATAGTGAATCTCGCTATCCTGCTCCTAAAGAGCTAAGAATTTTTCAAGACTTTGTGAAAACAGGAGACCAACGAATTCGGATTGCAAAAATCTTGGCAGAAAATGAACAACTCATTGTGCAACGTGGCAGCCAGAGATTTTGGGAACGCTGTCCTAATACTCCTAGTAATAGTGGCAACGAGCGGAAAACAGCTTCCTGTCAGCGTGACCAGGGTTGGTATGTTCGCTTAGTTGCTTACTCAGTCTTGGCGGGCAGTGAGAAACCCTTGGAAGAAATAGGCACTGTTGGCATTAAAGAAATGTACAACAATTTAGAGATCCCACTCAGAAATATAGTGGAAGCAATGCGCTGCATTAAAGAAGAAGCTGTATCCATGATGAGTGAGGAAGATGCTGTTGAGGTAGGTCCATATTTCGACTACATCATTAGAGCGTTGTCATAGAAAGAACGAACGGATGAAGAATGAAGTATGAAAAATAAAAAATAAATTTATACTTCATTTTTCGTCTTTTCTTAAATATCTATTACTCAATCAAACACTCAACTTAAGGACACAAGATTATGCAAGACGCAATTACTTCTTTGATTAATTCTTCTGACGTTCAAGGCAGATACCTGGATAACAATTCTTTAGACAAGCTACAACATTACTATCATACTGGTGATATGCGAGCGCGTGCTGCTACTACGATTAGTGCTAATGCCAAAACTATCGTTACTCAGACAGTAGCCAAATCTCTGCTTTATACAGATATCACGGCTCCTGGTGGCAATATGTATACTTGTCGTCGTTATGCTGCTTGTGTTCGAGACTTAGATTACTTTTTGCGCTATGCTACCTACGCCATGTTGGCTGGCGATCCCTCAATTTTAGACGAGCGCATTCTGAATGGTTTGAGGGAAACTTATAACTCTTTGGGCGTTCCTATTGGTGCAACTATACGAGCAGTGCAAGCAATGAAGGAAGTAACTAATAGCATGATAGGTGCTGATGCGGGTAAAGAAATGGGTGTTTATTTCGACTACATTGCTTCTGGCTTGAGCTGAAGACCAATAAATAGGGAATAGGGAAAAACGATTAATCATCAACTCCCATTCCCAATTTCCAATTCATACTTTTTTACTAGCAATTAACAATTTCCTATTTCCAATGAGCATTATTATAAAATCAATTGTAAATGCCGATCGCGAAGCTCGGTATCTCAACGCGGGTGAGTTACGCGCAATTCAAGAGTTTTATGAAAGTGGAGTTTCCCGGCTGAATCTTGCCGTGACTCTGACGGAAAATGAACAAAAAATTGTAGAAAAGGCAAGTCTAAAATTTTGGGAACGCTGTCCAAATACGCCTAGTAATAGCGGCAATAGAATGTATCGGAATTCGTGCTTGCGCGATCAAAGTTGGTACATTCGTTTGATTACTTATGCTGTGGTAGTGGGAGATGTAGAGCCTCTAGCAGAAATTGGCACTATTGGAGTTAAAGAAATGTACGAATCTCTAGAAATTCCCCTACCCAATCTAGTGGAAGCAATTCGTTGCCTTAAAGAAGTATCTTTAGACTTATTTACCTTAGAAGATGTCACCGAAGTAGCACCTTATTTTGACTATTTGATTCAGAGTTTGATGCCTTAATTGGTTAGTAGTTAGTGGTTAGTAGCTAATACTAAAAACCAACAAACAACAAATAACAAACAACAACCAACAAATAAGAAATGAGTGCTAAAGCAAGTAGTAGTAGTTCAGTTGCTCATCCACAACTATATCAAACTGTACCTATTGCAGTTATTTCACAAGCAGAACAACAGGAGCGTTGTTTAAAGCGTACTGAACTTCAGGAGCTAAAGTCATTTTTTAGTTCTGGTAATAAGCGTTTAGAAATTGTAGAAACGCTAACTAAAAATGCAGACGAAATTGTATCTGTGGGGGCAAATCGGATTTTTGTTGGTGGTTTTCCAATGGATTACTTGGAAAAACCCCAAGACCCTTTAGGATTGCCAGGTTCTGGTTACTATGTGGGTGAGGATTTCCTGAGTGCAGCACGAAGAAATGGTTATGTTCTGGATAAGGAACGGGTGAATTTAATACCAACGCCAAGATTTTTCAATCCTTTAAGGAGTTGGTGGGAACAAGCGCGTACCCTCTTCACTGACAGAGATCCACTTCCGGAGGGTTTCCGTTTTATCAATATTTCTCGCTATGGGCCAACGAGAATGAAACGGTCTATGCGAGACTTAGCGTGGTTTTTACGGTATATAACTTTTGCAATTGTTGCTGGTGATACTAGTATTTTGTCAGCCAATGCCAGAGGCTTGCGCGGCATCATTCCAGAAGATGTAACAGATGCTACCGTTGTTGCTCTTAAGGAAATGCAACGTCAATCCCTCAGTTACTTTGCAAATGATGCTGAGGCACAGGAAATTATCAAGCATAATTTTGAGGTATTGATATCGGAATACCTTGTTGAAAAACCTCCAGTCCAACTTAGAATTGGGGTTTCCGACGAGCAACAGGGTTTGGTATTGCCTCAAAGTTATGCGATCGCCTCACTCGTGCGACTCAAATATGTGATGAAATCGGTCTTACCAGAGACAGAAAAGCAAGCAGTAATTAAAGCTGCCTATCGGCAAGTCTTTGAGCGCGATGTGACTGCTACCTATGGTTTCCCTGTAGATGAATTGGAGTCCCAAGTCAAGGGTGGACAAATTTCCATGAAGGAATTTGTTCGTCGTTTGGGTAAATCTCGCCTCTACCGCAGACTTTTCTGGGAGCCGTACACCATCAGTCGCGTGATTGAATTGGCAATGCGTCACTTTTTGGGACGGGGATTGAGTTCTCTAGAAGAGTTCCAAGAATACTTTGCTGTAGTTACCAAAGGTGGTTTACCTAAGCTAGTTGACACTTTGGTAGATTCCCAAGAATACGCTGACTACTTTGGCGAGGAAACAGTACCATATCTGCGTGGCTTGGGACAAGAAGCTCAGGAGTGCCGTAATTGGGGGCCACAAATAGATTTGTTTAAATACAGCACTGTTGTTCACAAAGTACCCCAGTTTGTCACCCTGTTTGGCAAATACACCAAACCATTACCCAATCAGCATCCTTACGGTTCTGGTAACGACCCCCTCGAAATTCAATTTGGTGCAATTTTCCCTGTCGATACTTTACCCGCAACGACTCTCCACAGTCCTGCACCCTTTGGTAAAGATAACCGCCGCATTCTGATTAGCTCGAATGGCTTGGGACAAGTTCCAGGAACTTTGGGAAAGGTAATCAAGTTAGATCATCCAGAGAAGTTACACACAACATCTCTAGTCAATGGAAAACAAGCACCACCCAACATCAGTCTTGCGAATAATTCCCCATCCATAGTAATTCAGGCGGCTTATCGGCAGGTATTTGGACGTGATGTCTTTGAAGGTCAGCGTATAACAGTCGCAGAATCAGCATTCCTAAGTGGTGCAATTACCATGCGGGAGTTTATCCGCCAGTTAGCCAAATCTAAATTATTCCGCAGAATGTTTTGGGAACCACTGTACGTAACTAAGGCGATTGAATATATCCATCGGCGCTTGTTGGGTCGTCCTACCTATGGGCGACAAGAAATGAATCATTACTACGACATCTCTGCAAATCAAGGCTTTTACGCACTGATTGATGAAATGATCGATAGCCCAGAATATATGCAAACTTTTGGAGAAGATACGGTTCCTTATGAACGCTATGTTACACCCAGAGGTTTTGCAATGCGATCGCCTAAAGCGTCTTACGCTGTAAATCTGTCGGAAAAATCTTTGCTGTCATCCCCATCAGAATTAGACAGGTTTGTTCCCAACCACCGCAACGGAGAAACACAAACTTTGCCAGAGTTGGTAAATGGGTGTGATACTAACCTCCAAGAACAAAAGCTGGAAGCAGAATTAACTCCAGTGATTGAGTCTGAAAGCGAAGAAAGCTATATCAATCCAGTCTGATTGAGAAAAATTTGTTTTTCTTGGTGTCTTTGTGTCTTGGTGGTGAAAAATCTTTTTTTGAAACACAAAGGCACAAAGACACAAAGAGCTAATCCTAATTGCCAAATCCAAAATCCAAAATTGAAATGAGTCTCGTAAAGCAGGTAATTGAGAACGCTGATGAACAGATGCGTTATCCTACCCCCGGAGAAATCCGCATGATTCAAAATTTTTGCCATTCGGGGGACAAACGGATTCGCATTGCTACAACTTTGGCGAGTAACCAAAATCGGCTTGTAGAAAGAGCTAGCCAGAAGTTCTGGAAGCGGTGTCCAGTGACACCCAGTAATAGCGGCAATATGAGGAAAACAGCTTCCTGTCAACGCGATCAAGGTTGGTATATCCGTTTAGTTGCCTATTGTGTTTTGGCAGGAAATGAGCAGCCGTTGACGGAAATTGGCACAGTGGGAATGCAACAAATGTATCAATCTTTAGGAATTCCGCTCTCTAATTGGGTTGAGGCGGTGCGTTGTATTAAAGAAGAAGCTCAAGCACTGCTTGGTGATGAAGATGCTGCGGAAGTCACTCCTTATTTCGACCACATTATTCAAACTCTCTCCTTTCCAGGTGCTCCTTATTTTATGAATGATGGTCGGTCGGATTGGTGAACAAAGTTTTTTAGCAAAAGGATAAGTGATTATGACCATTGCAATTAGACCCTCACGGACAAGGGGGTTTGAATGGTTTTATGTCCTCGATGACTGGCTGAAACGCGATCGCTTTGTGTTTATTGGTTGGTCGGGTTTGTTACTCTTTCCCTGTGCTTACCTGGCGATTGGGGGTTGGTTTACTGGTACGACTTTTGTTACTTCTTGGTATACTCACGGGATTGTGAGTTCTTATTTGGAAGGCTGTAATTTCCTGACTGCGGCTGTTTCCACTCCTGCTGATAGCATGGGACATTCCTTGCTGTTTTTGTGGGGGCCAGAGGCGCAGGGAGATTTTACCCGCTGGTGTCAAATTGGTGGTTTGTGGACTTTTGTCGCCCTGCATGGTGTCTTTGGTTTAATCGGCTTCATGCTGCGCCAATTTGAGATTGCTCGTGCAGTTGGCGTTCGACCCTACAATGCGATCGCTTTTTCTGCTCCCATCTCCGTATTTGTTTCTGTCTTCCTCATTTATCCATTAGGACAATCTTCCTGGTTTTTTGCGCCTTCGTTTGGGGTCGCTGCAATTTTCCGTTTCTTACTATTCTTCCAAGCTTTCCACAACTATACGCTGAACCCGTTTCACATGATGGGAGTCGCTGGTGTATTGGGAGGTGCGCTGTTGTGTGCTATTCACGGTGCGACAGTGGAAAACACCTTGTTTAGAGACACCAGAGGTTTTAACACTTTCGGAGGATTTTCTCCTACTCAAGCAGAAGAAACCTATTCGTTTGTGACTGCAAACCGCTACTGGTCGCAGATTTTCGGGATTGCCTTTTCTAACAAGCGATGGTTGCATTTCTTTATGTTGTTTGTGCCAGTTACGGGCTTGTGGATGAGTTCTATTGGCATGGTGGGTTTAGCTTTTAACCTGCGGGCTTATGACTTTGTATCTCAGGAAATCCGCGCAGCCGAAGATCCAGAATTTGAAACATTCTATACCAAAAATATCCTGCTGAATGAGGGAGCCAGAGCCTGGATGGCGACTCAAGACCAGCCCCATGAAAAGTTTGAATTCCCTGAAGAGGTAATGCCTCGTTGAAATGCTGAATGAGGGAGCCAGAGCCTGGATGGCGACTCAAGACTAGCCCCATGAAAAGTTTGAATTCCCTGAAGAGGTAATACCCCGTGGAAACGCCCTTTGATTCTACAGTTTCAAAACCAAAAGACGAAGTTCAGAAACCTGCTTATATCGTCAATTCACCAAGCGAAGGCCGTGATGAAGCCTCCACTGGATATGCTTGGTGGGCTGGTAACGCTCGTTTTATTAACCAATCTGGTCGGTTTTTAGGTGCTCATGTTGCCCATGCAGGGCTGATTGCCTTCTGGGCAGGAGCGATGCTGCTGTTTGAAGTCGCTCACTATGTCCCGGAAAAACCGATGTATGACCAAGGTCTGATCTTAATGCCTCACATTGCCGCCCTTGGTTTTGGTGTCGGGCCAGGAGGTCAGGTAGTAGATATCTTTCCATTTTTTGCGATCGCTGTAGCTCACCTCATTGGCTCTGCTGTTTTGGGTTTTGGTGGCATCTATCACTCCCTCAAAGGCCCGCAAAAACTTCCTGGTTTCTTTAACTTTGATTGGAGCGATAAAGATAAAGTCACTAGCATTTTGGGATATCACCTTATTGCTCTGGGTGTCGCCGCCTTCTTACTTGTCGGTAAGGCGATGTTGTGGGGTGGGTTGTATGACACCTGGGCACCCGGAGGTGGTGGCGTACGCCTTGTTACCAATCCTACTCTTGACCCCAGAATCATCTTTGGTTATCTGTTCAAAGGTTTTACAGGTGGAGCAGGTAATATTGCTAGTGTTGACAACCTAGAAGATTTAGTCGGCGGTCATATTTGGATCGGTTCGCTGCTGATACTTGGTGGTATTTGGCACATTGTTACCAAGCCTTTTAAGTGGACTCACAAAGCCTTTATTTGGTCGGGTGAAGCTTACCTTTCACAAAGCTTGGGCAATGTAGCCGGACAAGCATTTATTGCCACGATGTTCATCTGGTTTAACAATACTGCCTATCCCAGCGAATTTTACGGGCCGACAGTTGCTGAATCTTCCAATGCTCAGGCGCTAGTCTTTCTCGTGCGTGACCAAAATTTAGGAGCAAATGTTGCTTCAGCACAAGGCCCCACAGGTCTAGGGAAATATTTAATGCGATCGCCAACCGGAGAAATTATCTTTGGTGGGGAAACCATGCGCTTTTGGGATGTCAAAGCCCCCTGGCTAGAACCTCTGCGTGGCCCAAATGGTCTAGATATTGACAAACTTCAGCATGATGTCCAGCCTTGGCAAATTCGCCGTGCTTCTGAATACATGACCCATGCGCCCATTGGTTCCCTGAATTCTGTCGGCGGCTTAGCAACTGAACTCAACTCCTTTAACTTTGTTGGGCCCCGTGCCTGGCTAGCTTCTGCACATTTTGTCTTTGCTCTCCTTTTCTTAGTTGGTCATCTCTGGCATGCCGGTCGCGCCAGAGCAGCCGCAGCAGGCTTTGAAAGGGGTATAGACCGAGAAGATGAGCCAGTTCTATCCATGCCTCCATTAGATTAGTTGGCGATCGGGGATCGGGAATAGGGAATTACTTAATCCTTAAACTCTCCCTTCTCTTCCCATTTCCCAATCCCCTATCACTAATCCCCAATCTCCCCACTCCCCATTAGGACTATGCAGTATTTGCTCAAAAATCAAATCATTGACTCCGTGGTTCACATAACTTTGTTGATGTTTTTTTGTGTAATTTTGTCTTTTTTGAAAAATTTTTTCCCTGATTCAGCATCAGGTACATACCTACGACTTTTGTTCTAAATAAGAGATTGAATTCTCTTAACTCTTGACTTTTGACTAAGGAAGCACAATCAATGGGATTACCTTGGTATAGAGTTCACACAGTGGTCTTAAATGACCCAGGACGACTTATTGCTGTACACCTGATGCACAATGCCCTTTGTGCAGGTTTTGCTGGTTCGATGCTTTTGTTTGAACTAGCTTTGTACGATCCTAGCGATCCAGTACTCAATCCCATGTGGCGACAGGGATGTTTTTTAATGCCGTTTGTGGCGCGCTTGGGAGTGACGAATTCCTGGCAAGGCTGGAGCGTTACAGGTGAAACCTTCGCAGATCCTGGTTTTTGGACGTTTGAAACTGTAGCCATAGCTCACATTGTCTTTTCGGGTCTTGAGTTCTTGGCTGCTTGCTGGCACTGGTTTTACTGGGATCTCGCCACATTCTTCGACTCCAAAACGGGCGAACCAACTTTAGATTTGCCCAAAATTTTTGGCATTCACCTATTCTTAGCTGGTTTACTCTGCTTTGGTTTTGGTGCTTTTCATCTCACCGGTATTTTTGGCCCGGGTATGTGGGTTTCTGACCCATATGGGCTAACTGGTCATGTTCAAGGAGTTGCACCAGTATGGGGCCCAGAGGGTTTTAATCCCCAAAATCCTGGTGGAGTTGTTGCTCACCATATTGCAGCGGGTATTGTGGGAATTATTGGCGGACTTTTCCATATAGTTGTTCGACCCCCCGAGGTACTGTACAGGGGGCTAAGGATGGGAAATATTGAAACCGTCCTTGCCAGTGCGCTGGCCACTTTCTTTTTTGCAGGTTTTGTGGCTGCTGGCAGTATGTGGTATGGAACTGCTACCACACCAATTGAACTGTGGGGGCCGACTCGTTATCAGTGGGATCAAAACTACTTCAAACAAGAGATTGATAGGCGAGTGCAAGCTGGTTTAGACGAGGGTAAAACTCTCTCACAATCTTGGTCAGCTATCCCAGAGAAACTGGCTTTCTATGACTATATTGGCAATAATCCTGCCAAGGGTGGTTTATTCCGAGTGGGTCGAATGGTCGATGGAGATGGAGTTGCTCAAAGCTGGCTTGGTCATCCAGTATTCAAAGACCGTGAAGGACGGGAATTGACAGTTCGTCGAATGCCTACTTTCTTTGAAACCTTCCCAGTAGTTCTGACTGACAAAGATGGTATAGTGCGTGCAGATATTCCCTTCCAGCGAGCAGAGGCAAAATACAGCTTTGAGCAAACTGGCGTTAATGTCAGCTTCTTTGGCGGGATACTTGATGGTCAAATGTTTACAGACCCTATGACGGTGAAGAAGTACGCACGTCAGGCTCAACTGGGTGAACCTTTTAAATTTGACCGCACAATCCACAATTCCGATGGAGTTTTCCGAACTAGTAACCGGGGCTTTTTTGCCTTTTTCCACACTTGCTTTGCTTTGGTGTGGTTTTTCGGACACATCTGGCATGGTTCTCGTGCCATCTACCGGGATGTATTTGCTGGCATTGACCCAGAACTTGATGAACAGGTAGAGTTTGGTGTTTTCCAGAAAGTGGGAGATACAACCACACGTAAAAAGCAACCAGTTATCTAAAACACCAGTAAAGACGCGCCATGGCGCGTCTCTACAAATTACCAAATACCATCAAAAATAGTCGGAGGAATCCATGCAATCACAAAAGTTTCAACCCAAAAAAGTTGCACCTGTACAATATTTATTCAAACAATTAAATACTGAGGCAGGTAAAGTTACCCCTGGTTGGGGTACTACACCACTAATGGCTGCCTTGATGCTGTTGTTGTTTATTTTCTTATTAATGATTTTAGAGATTGTCAATTCCTCAATTTTGCTTGAAGGAATCAATATGAGTTGAACAAGCTTGGGAAACTAATCTATAGGTGGGGAGGTTGGGGAATAAGGAAATTAGGAATTAGGAGTTAGGAGTTAACAACCAACACCCAACAAACAACTACTAACCAATAAACTGAGGTATTTAAATGCAACACATTTATTTAGCGTATGGTGAGGGACAATTTGCCTCAACTGCAACCGGAGTTTTCTTTGGTTTGATAACAGCTGTATCTTTTTGCGCTCTCTTGATAATTTATGCAGCCAACACTTATCCAGCAAATCGAAGGTAATGTCTAAATGTCAAAAAAACAACTACTACTAACCACTAACTACTAACAACCAACAATCAACAAAATTATGAAAAGAATATTTGCTCTGATTCTCGCAATTTTTATTTGGTTTAGCGCTGTTTATACTGCATTGGCAGAAAATACCACATTGGTTCCTTGTTACAAATCAGCTGCATTTGTAGAAAGGATGAAAAATGCTCCTGACAGTTATTACACTACAAAGCCATTAAAAGCTTATTCGCAGTTGCTTTGTGGTGAGGATGGTCTACCTCGGATCGCTCTTGACCGCCTTAGTCTTGCTGTTGACGTAGCAATTCCGATCGCCATATTTCTGTATACTGCTGGTTTTATTGGCTGGAGTGGTCGGTCTTACCTACAGGCAATTAAAAAACAAGATAAAGCAGAAGAAAAAGAAGTGTTTATTGATGTACCGTTGTTCATTAGTTGTATGGTGATGGCTTTATTTTGGCCGATGGCAGCAATCAAAGAATTGCTGACTGGTGAATTAGTTGCCAATGATGAAGAAATTCCTATTTCAGTTCGCTGAAATAATGTTGAGAGGATATCTGAAAAGTTTGTAACATTACATCAAGTAATTGAGGCAAGATAATTTATACTTCAAGAGATATTCTCTCAACAGTCAGAATAAAAATACAAATTCAATTTAATTGATGTTGGAGAAACCACGATGGAAGCACGTTATTTATTCAGATATCTTTCCAGTGCTCCTGTAGTTGCTACATTGGCATTGATTATTATTTCTGTGATTTTGATCGTATTGAATTATCTATTTCCTGGTTTGCAATACGGCACTTTTTTCCATTCTCTGCCATCGCGCTAACGTCTAGGCTTTTTCAATGATTTCACTTTTTTACGTACTCCCGTTCTAGGCGATCGCCCTTTGGAAAAACTTTTCGATGACCCAGTGAGTTCGATTTTTGATTACGTTACTTACATCGTCTTACAAGTTGCCAAGCAAACTGCTAATGAATTAGAAGTTAGAGAACTAGTGCGATCGCTCAGTGAGATCGAACCCAAGAAACGGGTATTAGCTTTTCGCTTGCTCGAAAAAAGTAAAGCGATCGCTGTTTTTGAAGAATTGGCTCCCAATCAGCAAGCAGACTTGATTTGGGAGATGGAAAATCCAGAAGTAATGAGCATTATCGAAGCCCTTGATCCAGATGATCGAGTCAAGCTGTTTGAAGAATTACCCGCTAAAATCACCAAGCGTCTGATTACCAACTTGAGTCCGCAAGCCCGTGAAGCCGTTAATTTGCTCTTGGGTTATCCAGAACGCAGTGCTGGTAGGTTAATGAGTCTGCGTTATCTAGCAGTGTGTAATCACATCGCTGTTGGTGCAGCTTTAGCTTCCGTGCGGGAATCTCAACTACGAGATGATGAGCTAGAGATGGTATTTCTGATTGATTCAGAGCGGTTTTATCGAGGATCGATGGATCTAATATTGCTGTCCGCGCCACAGATCCAGAAATGCAAGCAGCACAAATGCTGAAAGATACCGACTTACCAGCTTTACCTGTAGTGGATAGTGAAGGACGACTGTTAGGGGACATTACCTTTGATGATGTGATTGACTCTCTTCAAGAAGAAGCTACCGCAGATGCTTTATCCCAAGCTGGTGTTGGTAATTTATTATGCCGTGACAGAGTATGGAGCGATCGCCTTTGGTATTGGCTCTTATTACATACTAAACCTCAATGGGTCATGGCTTGGATGGAATGGCAACAACACCAAGACGCTAAACTTTATCTTTGGCTATGGCGACTGCATTTAGTCACAAGTCCTATTCACTGTAAGGGTTTTAAGTAGATTTCTGTTTCTTGGTACTCAGTCCACAATTATCTTTGCACGGAGATTAGCAGGGAATTATCTAAGGTAATTGACAATAGTTTTCAAAAAAGCTTAAATAATTTTAGGTTTAGTATTTAGCAATAAAATACTTTCCCAATCCTGATTTAACCCCAAGAGGTTGTTTGGAAAGTCAAAGAAGGTATAATTTGCCATTCTGAGTGCAATGAAATGGAGCGAAGAATCTAGGTTTTCAGCGATACCCTAGATGTTTCATTCCGCTACGCTGTATTCAACATGACATAGAAAGACCCTTTTCAAACATCCTCTAAGACCAGTGCAATGGGAGATGGGGGTTATTCGCGTGCAATTATCACTACCAACCAATGAAAACTCGAACCAACGCCCTGAAATTCGTCATCTTACTCGGTATTGTTAGTCTTTGTGCTGATGCTACCTATGAAGGAGGACGCAGTATTGCTGGAGTTTATTTAGGAGTCTTAGGTGCAAGTGGCGCAGTTGTAGGGTTTGTGGCAGGCGCAGGTGAGTCTATTGGTTTGGCTTTGCGCTTATTTATTGGTTATATCAGCGACAAAACCCAAAAGTTTTGGGGGATTACAACTCTAGGATATATTCTCAATACTGGTGCAATCCCATTATTGGCTTTAGCTGGACGTTGGGAAACAGCTGCGGCACTGCTAATTGTAGAGCGAACTGGTAGAGCTGTACGCAGTCCTCCACGAGATGTTTTACTATCTCACGCTGCAACTCAGGTGGGCGGAGGACTGGGTTTTGGGTTACATGAAGCACTTGATCAGGTGGGAGCTATTGGTGGGCCATTATTTGTATCAGCAATGCTTGCCTGGCAAACAGGGTATCCCGCTGCTTTTGGGATGCTGTTAATTCCAGCTGTAGTCGGGTTAGTGATTTTGGTGATTACCCAGAGAATCTATCCCAACCCACGTGAATTTGAAGCTCGTAGCATGGAATTGCGTGCAGAAGCCTTACCCCAGTTTTTCTGGATTTATCTGATAGCAGTGGCGTTAATTGCCTGTGGATATGCCGATTTTCCTTTGATTGCCTTCCACTTTCAGAAAATAGGATTAATGGAGGATAGTAAAGTTCCCCTATTTTATGCAGTGGCAATGGCGACTGATGCGATCGCAGCCATTGTATTTGGGCGATGGTTTGATCGCAGTAGAATAGTAGCGATCGCTGGTGCTGTGATTATTGCAGCTTTCTTTGCCCCGTTATCATTTCTGGGCAACTCCCAACTAGCACTATTGGGCATGGGACTATGGGGTATAGGTATGGGAGCGCAAGAATCCATCCTGAAAGCAGCCGTAGCAGCAATGGTGCCTATCGCTAAACGAGGCTCTGCCTTTGGCATCTTCTACCTTTGCTATGGTCTAGCTTGGTTTGTTGGTAGCACTCTAATGGGTATTTTATATGACCGTTCCGTAATGGGACTAGTTATATTCTCTTTTGTTACTCAACTTGCAGCAGTTCCGGTGCTATTGTGGGTAAACACTAGATTTAGTGTAACACAATAAATCAGTATTATAGCGTTTATTAAGCAACTGAGGTACACCTAAATCTTTTTTACCAAGGTTAGTAGTTTTGAAAACGTACCTCACCAGGTCGGAAACCACTATATTGTCATACTCAACACTTTACTTCGCCTCAATCCGACCAGATTTGACGGCTGCTACCAGTACTTGATAATCCTGTTCAACTTGGTGGGCGTAGGTGACGGCAAAATCCGTCACAGCAGAGTCAAAAGTATCACTTTTACCCAAGTAACTACTAATCATCACAGCATCGCCGGAACGAGCATGGGCGCGGGCTAAGGTACAACCGCAAATTTCCGCATAATCTTCCAAACTCCTAGCAGACATGCCCTTGAGTTTAATTGAGGTTTTCATGTCCTTTAGCCGAATATCAGGATGAATTGCGATTACTTGTCCTAGTGCTAGCGTTGTAAAAAAAACCATAACAAAACATCCGCTAACATTAACGATCAGCGTACTGTAGGGAAATCCTGTACCAAAAAGCTGAGTAAACCACAAACCGAGATAATAGCGCGAGAGTGCGCCAGCAATTGCACCTAGACTGATACCAACAGGAGTACGAACCACAGGGTTTTGCAGCATGATCTCTAGTTCAAGGGTATTAAGTTAGTTACCAATACGATCGTCCTCAACTAAAATGACAGGAATTGGGCTGGATTCTAGTACAGCTTGGGAGACAGAACCAACCAGAACTTCATCCCAAGACTGATGTCCTCGCTTACCCATGACAATCTCAGCAACTCGATAGTCCTGAGCAACACGGATAATTTCCTCTGGAATGGAGCCTGGAATTGCAATGAACTTATGGCGAATGTCTGCTAAAAGTCGTTGAGTTTTTTCTTGTAGATGCTCTACTCCATGAGGATCGTTGGTGCGGATGATATGTAATACAATCACTTCGGCATCACTACGACGGGCAAGATCGGCGGTTTTAGTCAATACCTGAGTAGCCAGAGGTGAGGTGTCAACCGCAGCTAGAATGATAATCCGCCGGGCGATCGCTACCTTTGTGGGATCAACTTCGCCCCGTTCTAGCAATTTTGGTGCAAAGGTAGGAATTGCCCAAGCTCCCAAAGGTGCAGTGACTAAAATAGATAAAGCTGCGATCGCCAGAATTGTCTCTCCACCCTGAATTCCCTGTGCTAAGGGGATCGCCCCGATTGCCGCTTGAACAGTGGCTTTAGCAGAGTTCCCTGGCAGCAAAAAGATTCGCTCTCGGCGATTCCAGTTACTTCCTAATGTAGACAAATACCATCCAATAGCGCGTCCAATCAGTGTCCCCATTCCCAGAATCACCAATCCAGGAACCAGAGTTTTTTCTAACACTTGTAGTTGAATGCTTGCCCCTAGCAACACAAACAAAACAATTTCTGCTACAATCCATAAGCTATCGAAACCAGAACGCAACCGTCGTGCTAAAGGAGCATCCAACTCAATCAAAAAAAATCCTGTTGCCATCACTGCCAGATACCCAGAGAAGAATGGGAACTTTTCTGCCAGCACTACCAGCAACAACGCTAAACTCGCTGCAACTAGGCTATCCTGCACCGCATTTTGAGTCCAGTTCTGCTTCGCTAGCAACAACACCAACAGCCGTGCTGTCACTAAACCCAGCAATACTCCCAGAACAATTTGGCAAATAATTTGAAGAGGAAGGAGTTGAACTGCGCTCAAGGTGATGCCAAAAGGCAATTTCACAGAGGCAGTTGCTCCTTGTGCCAAAAAGTTTAGCAACAAACTAAACACTAGTAGTAGTAACACATCTGACAGGGCGCTACCGGTGAGGATGGCATCGGGAATTCCTTTAGTAACTCCCCAACCCAAACTTTTCAGTCGCAGCATTCCCGGAACAATGACAGCAGGTGACTCTGCACCAATGATGCAACCTAGCAACAGCCCTGTTGCAAAGTCGAACTTTAAAATCCACATCGCTGCCAAAGCGATAGCTAAAGCTTCACACGTAGCAGGCAAAAATCCCATTCGTAACGCTACTGTTCCCTGCTGTACCAGTTTTTCTCGATCTAAGCCTAAGCCAGCCTTCATCAAAATCACCATCACAGCTATTGTTCGCAAAGCATCAGAAACTGCAAGCACATCAGGGCTAATTACGTTAGCAACTTGCGGGCCCAGTAGAATTCCAGCCAAAACCATGCCTACAAGTGCAGGAGCCTTCAGCCGTCGAGCGATTTGTCCGATGAAAAAGCCTACAAGTAAGATCCAAAGAATGCTTTCTAACATCACGCAGTTTGAAAACAGCTAATGAACATGCGTGACTTGCTAACAGAAGTGTAAAGTATATAGCCCTACCCTTCCGTAGCAAGTCGGAAAAGTAGGAGCCATCAGCCTTTTTATTATGACAAACAAGAGAAGGCGGTTACGGCGAGCTCCATCGCCTTTCATTAATTTACATTCAACCTGTCTAATTGGAAAGTAATCCAATGCAAGAAGTCCAAGTCTGCTCAGCACCCACCAACAAACAACTAATAACCAACAACTAACCACTAACGATTTCGCAATTGCGCTTCCAACTTGTCTAAGTCAGACTTAAGTAAAACTGTCATTTGACCAGTAAAAGCTTTACCATTCTTGGGTTGAGCGATTTCTAGCCAATAGGCATAGCGAGAACCTAAGCGCAACTCTCCTCGCAAAGCTTCCCGGATAGGAGTTTTGGCAAAACGAGCTGAGTTAATTGCACTCTGGTTGGGATACTCATATACTACCTGAGCGCGTTTAAAGTCTTGATAAATATCTAAGCCATAAATTACTCGTAGAGATTCCTGCAAGCGCTCAAAATTCATGCCATTAATCGCATCATACATGCTGAGGTTCTCGCTGCGAATGCGACTGCGGTCTTTGATGTATCCGACTTTGCCAGGAGGAAATACTGATGCTTGAAAAGTAAAGTGCTGGGCTGCTGTGTCGCTTTTTTGCACAAAAAATCGCTCATTACCCTTAGGACGTAATGTTGGATGTGCTTGAATCCAAGCACCTACCTCCTCTGTAGCTTGTCCCGGTAAAGCGTTGGCTTTGGGAGCAAAAAACGTTCCCCCGCACATCCAAGGAACGAAAGAAAACGGCAGAATTAAAAAGTTCAGTAGGGGTTGTTTTAACATTTTTTCTTCAAGACTGAGGTTATAATTCTCCCCAATGGAAGGGGTAATCATAGTTTTCCCTGTTTCATCAAGAAAATTTACCTCACGCTTAAGTACAGATTTCATTAGGTGGCAAGCGATCGCTCTTTGAGATCGCCTTTATTTGTCAGCAGTGCCCCTTTTTCCCTTTTCGGTGAAACCGCTGATTTCGATGCAGCCATTTTTATGTTGTAATAAAACTCTAGACTTAGAAACCTAATAGGTGCAGTTAAAATTATGTAATTTATATAACTACTACTTAAGTACTATTACATTTATACATCTTATACTAACCAACAATTATTGCTATTTCCTAATCATCCCTTAGTAAAAATTTCATGCATACAGAGGTTTTTAGTGAACTTTTCCCCTTGATGAGTACAGCCAATCCACAAACTTTGGAGTGGCTACTCTCTGTTGCTGTTGAACACGAATACCCAGCTGGGCGAGCTGTTTTAATGGAAGATGCCTGGGGTAATGCGGTTTACTTCGTAGTTTCTGGTTGGGTAAAAGTCCGGCGCACTGTAGGCGAAGATTCTGTTGCCTTGGCAATTTTGGGTCGGGGTGATTTTTTTGGAGAAATGGCAATTTTGGATGAATCTCCCCGTTCAACTGATGTGATTGCTCTTTCACCTGTAAAATTACTGAGCATCTCTAGAGAAAGATTTATCCATATACTGTTTAAAGACCCGCAGTTACATCACCGGATGTTGCAACTAATGGTACGGCGACTGCGACATGTGAACGTACGCTTGCAAATGCGCTCTTCACCTCCGGCGGTTAAACTTGCCCACACGCTTGTCAGTTTAGGTGAAAGCTACGGTCAGGAAACACAACAGGGAAGAGAAATTTTTAACATTCCCTTCAAAGATTTGGCAGATGTGACAGAAATTGGTGTTGAAGAAACCACCAAAATCATCGAAAAGTTGGATGAAAAAGGTTGGATTAAAATTGATACAGTCAATCAGGTACTTTATCTCGTTAACTTTCGACAATTGATGAATTTGGCTGGCAAAGTTTAATACTTTAAGGTCTTTTTACTTGTTTATCCGTACAAGAGTTATGAGTGAGGAGTTATGAGTTAAATTAATCTTTTAACTCATAACTCCAGAATGTTTACTTTTAAGTACAGATGAATGAAGCAATAGCACCTCGTACTGATACCCGCCTTCAGAAAAAATTACCGACAATTAATTACCAGGTGGCGATGCCCCAACCAGAAACCCACCTATTTGAGGTAACTTTACACCTAGTGGGCTATCCGTTTTCAATTCTCGATTTAAAATTACCAGTTTGGACTCCTGGTTCATACATGGTGCGGGAATACGCCAAGCATCTACAGGATTTTGCTGCTTTTGCCAATAATATACCTTTAAAATGGCGTAAAATCAGTAAAAATCACTGGCAGGTAGAGACGGGTGGTGTTTCAGAAATCACTGTAAGTTACCGTATTTTTGCCAATGAACTCACCGTGCGGACAAATCACTTAGATGCGACGCATGGGTATTTTAACGGTGCGGCACTGTTTTTGAGGCTACCTGGATTTGATCGGCAACCAATTTGCGTTACCATTGTGCCACCATACCCACAATGGCAGATAACCACAGCGCTACCAGCTGTTCCTGGAAAAACCAATACTTTCTGTGCCTGCGATTTTGACACCCTTGTAGACAGTCCGTTTGAGATTGGTCGTCACCAGCCATATCACTTTGAGGTATTGGGAAAACCCCATGAATTGGCTATCTGGGGACGTGGCAATTTCAAAGCGCGGGAGATGATTGCTGATATCAAAAAAATTATTGAGGCAGAAGCAAAGATATTTGGCGGTTTGCCTTATGAAAGATATGTGTTTCTGGTGCATTTATTTGCCCAAGCTTATGGCGGCTTAGAGCATAAAAACAGTTGCTCGTTGATTTATCAGCGTTTTGGATTTCGCGATCGCGATAAGTACGATCGCTTTATGCAATTAGTAGCCCACGAGTTTTTCCACTTGTGGAATGTCAAGCGCATTCGCCCCAAGGAACTGGAAGTTTTTGATTATGACAAAGAAAACTATACTTCCTGTCTATGGTTTTGTGAGGGGACAACAAGTTACTACGACATACTCATTCCTTTACGGGCAGGCATTTACGATGTAAATTCATTCTTGAATAATTGGGGTAAAGAAATTACTAGATTTTTAACTACACCGGGGCGTAAGGTGCAACCTCTTTCAGAATCCAGTTTTGATGCTTGGATAAAACTTTACCGTCCGGATGCTAATAGCGGCAATTCCCAAATTTCTTATTATTTGAAAGGGGAAATGGTATCGTTATTGCTAGATTTACTGATTCGTTCTCGTCATCACAACAAGCGATCGCTTGATGATGTCATGCTCAAATTGTGGCAAAAATTTGGTAAAGACGAAATTGGCTATACTGCACAACAATTGCAAGAGGTCATAGAGTCTGTGGCGGGAATCGATTTATCTGATTTCTTTGCACGATACATAGATGGTACTGAAGAATTACCTTTTAATCAGTATCTTGAACCTTTTGGCTTGCAATTGGTGGCAGAGACAGAACCAGGTGCTTACCTAGGTGTGAAGGTAAGTAGTGAAAATGGACGAGAGATCGTTAAGTTTGTCGAGGCGGGTTCTCCTGCACAATTCGCCGGCATCGATCCTGGTGATGAGTTGCTGGCAATTGATGGTATCAAGGTAACGGCGAATCAATTAAGCGATCGCCTCAAAGACTACAAACCAAAGGATACTATCGAGGTTGCGGTTTTCCACTATGATGAACTCCGTATCTATCCTGTAACTCTGACTTCTTCACCAGCAAGCAAGTATCGGGTGCAACCTGTAGTTAATCCTTCTAACACACAAAAACAGAACTTTGGCGGGTGGTTAGATGTATCACTCGCAAGTCTGCGGTAAACTTTATAGTGTTATGGGGTGGGTAATACCCACCCCTAATTTTTTTGGCTTTTTTCAAATGCGATCGCTATTTATACCATTTTGGATTTTAGATAATCGTTATTAAGCCGATAATTCAAGCACTTCTCTGGTGTGAAAACGCGATACTCGGCTTCACAATTGCTCTTGCAATCTTCTCACTGGCCGTTTTTGCAGCAGGTGAGTTACCAATGTCAAGGCATGAGGGCCTGCACCAATAATTGCTAGGTCAGTTTTAGTAGGTAAGGATGGTGGAGTGGAGAGCATGTTATTTGAGCGATTATGATAATTATTATCATAATCGCTTTGGCAACATTGCAAAGCCAATTCCTAATTCTTTATCTACGAAATTATATAAGTAGGTCGGCACAAATAAAGCTAACTAGTTAGGGTCGTCATTTGTCCTTTGTCATTAGTCATTAATAGGGGTTTCAGGCGTGTTTACTTTTCGTAACATAATTATGTTTATTTGCACTCACCTACTTAGTGGATTGTTTATATGATGTTAATAACAGTATTGCACTAAACACTTTCTCTCTGTTCCTCAAGGATTTCTGTTGCTTTTTGGGCAGAAAGCGGGCGGTAGAACAGAAAACCCTGTACATCCTCACAATTAATAGACTTCAAGAACTCTAGTTCCTCTTCTTTCTCTACTCCTTCAGCGGTGAGCCTCAATCCCAGACTTCGCCCCAAAGTAACTATCGCCTTGACAATATGAGCTACCTTCACGTCCGTCGTCAAGTCACGGATAAAAGACCGATCAATCTTCAAATTGTGGAGTGGCAATAACTGTAGGCGTGAAAGAGAAGAATGACCAGTGCCAAAATCATCAATAGAGAGGTGAACGCCCATATTTTCCAAATCTTGCAGTACAGTTCTAGTAAAGTCTAGATCCTCAATCGCAGTGGATTCTGTTATTTCCAGTTCTAGAAAGCGTGGTTCTAGCCCCGTTTCTTCTAAAATTTTAGCCACAGTCTCCACTAGTTGCGGTTGGCGGAACTGCTTGAGAGAAAGATTAACGGCTATAGTTACGAGAGGCATTCCTTCGTCCTGCCAAATTTTATTCTGCCTGCAAGCCGTTCGCAAAACCCATTCTCCAATCGGGACAATTAGTCCGCTTTCCTCAGCCAGAGGAATGAAGATATTAGGAGCTACCAGTCCCATTTCTGGATGTTCCCAACGCAGCAATGCTTCCAAACCAGTTATTTTTCCTGTTGCTATGCTCACCCGAGGCTGATAATAGACCACAAACTCTTCTCGTTCTAAAGCATGACGCAAGCTTTTCTCTAAAGTTAGTATCTCAGGAGTCTTGGAACTTATAGAAGTAGTGTAGAACTGGTAGTTATTCCTGCCCTCGTCTTTAGCATGATACAGAGCTGCATCTGCGTGCTGGATCAGAGTTTCAGTATCAGGACTATGCTCGTCGAATAAAGCAATGCCAAGGCTGGCACTCACATAAAGTTCGTGTCCTTCGATATGAAAAGCTGTTTCTAATGCTTGCAGGATTCTTCTAGCTACTTGAGCTACTTCTTCAACATAATTTATTCGGGGTAGCAAGATAGTAAATTCATCACCTCCCCAACGAGCAACAGTATCCCCGGCTCTCAGTGAATCCCGCAGTCTTTGGGCAACACTCTGTAACAGATGATCGCCAAGCGTATGCCCCAGAGTATCATTAATGGTTTTGAACCGATCCAAGTCCAGAAACATCACAGCTAAACTTTCCTTCATCCGAGTAGCATTGGGCAAAGCTCTGGTAAGTTGTTCGTTAAATAGTAAGCGATTGGGTAATCCAGTCAGCAGATCGTGGAGTGCTTGGTAGCGAATCATTTCCTCTACCTGTTGCCGTTGTCGAGCACCACTGATACTAGCAGCCATCGTTAAAAGTGTAGATTCTTCGTGCTTCGACCAATGACGCTCCCTACAACAGTCTGCTAAGCCAAGGCAACCCCAGAACTTATCGTCCAGCCGCATTGGCACCAACAGCAGGGATTGAATACTTTCTCGGGCGAGGAGTTCTTGTTCAGTAGCACTTAATTCTCTTGTTAATCTGTGAATGGACTGTCCTGCGGAAAGAGCAGTGTACCAGTGGCTGAATCCAGTAACTTGATAAGGCTGATTCTGCCAGTTGCACTGAGAAGGCTCTACGGAGGCACTCGCCCACTCAAAGCGCAAGGTCATTGCCATTTCTCCTGTGGCTGGGTGGGGATGGTTCTCAAACATATAAACGCGATCTGCTTGGGCTGCTTCGCCCAGTACCGCTAAGGCTTTATCAATGGCTGTTTCGTAGTTCATTTCTGCAAGCAAACAATTAGTAGCTTCTGCTACTGCTTGTAGTAAGCGATCGCGCTGGCGTAGTTCAGCTTCTGCTTGCTTTTGAACGGTAATATCCCTGACAACAAAAGTCCTGATTAAATCGCTTTCGGGTAGATAGTGAATAGATTGTTCAAAAACGTCTTCACCAACTTGCACTTCCCGCACAAAAGAATTCCCCTGGCCACTTTGAACAGCAGTAGCCAGTCCTGCCAAAATGGGGTGTTGTGTACCAGCATTTCTGAGATTGGGAAATTTGAGAGCCGCAGCCGGATTAAGATAAGTCACTGTTCCCTCTAAATCCATCTCGATAATGGGATTGGGAATTAGTTCAGGGAAAGAAGCCAAGCGAGCCAGGGCTACTTCACCAGCTCCTTCAAAACTATCAGTGGGGACAGCTAATGTTTCAAAGGGATTGACGGGATGAGCTTGCTCTGACAAAAAGCCCGATAAATCTTCAGCAGCAAAAGATTCAGAAAACGCCTGTTCTGAAATGTTGGAGATAGCATAGTATTTAGCCTTAACTTGATTGTTGCCAAACTCGATCACATCTCCATGCTTGAGATCGTGAGAGAAGCATTTCATGCCATTAACAAATAATCCGTTTGTACTTTTTTTTCCCTTAAAGCTACCATCAATAATCCGAAAGCCATACTGGTCAGTCTCTGGAAGAGTTACCCGTAATAAAATTGCGTGTTGCCTCGAAACAGACCGCGAACGGAGGACGATCGCGTTCCTAGAATCTCGTCCCAAGGAATAAGTTGTCTCTTTTAGGGGGATAGTTCGTTGTCCTTGCATATCTTGGAGAACTAACAGGTGGCGTATTTTTTCTCGCTCATTTGCTGGCATCACTCTTCCTCACACTCTCATCTATTTGGGTGTTGCTCTGAAAAATACTGCTCCCATAAGTCTTGACCCCCAACCGTCATTTCCACCAGGAACTGCTCAATCAACTTTATTCCCATCTGTGAGGGGCTAGCCCGACCATTCTCCCAGCGATTGACCGTCTGGAATGAAACGCCCAATTGGCGAGCTAGTTGCTCTTGCGAGAGTCCTAGCCCTTTTCTCAATTCACGAATGAAATTAGGAAACTTTGGCCTTTCGGTCACGGTTGTGTACTCTTCTCTCTCTTAAATACTTAGAATAAAATTAAACACATGGTATAACACATGGTATATTTGCGTAACTTTTGAGCAAAACTAGAAAAGCTATTAAAAAGAGTCAAACCAAACCACATTTTTTCAAAAATTACCATTCGTAAATTACTTAGTTAATATGAGATAATGTAAATTTTAAAACGTTTGCGTTACCTAAAACATTGATTGTCTAATCTTGTGATTGCACAGAAACTGCAAGCGTGAAGTAGTAGAAGTAACATTTTGTCAAGAAGCAAAGTAATATGTAGGCAAGGCAGACAATTTATTATTTATTAGAGGAAAAATGGAAAAGTATATATGCAGTGTCTGCGGTTATACGTATGACCCAGAAGTAGGCGATCCAGATGGCGGAATCGAACCGGGAACAGCTTTTGAAGATCTTCCAGAAGATTGGGTATGTCCTGTATGTGGGGCCGAAAAAGAAGATTTTGAGCCAGAGGAAGAATAAGTGGAGGGGGAGAGTGGGGGAGATGGGGAGAATAACTCATGACCAATGACCAATGACTAATAACCAATGACTAATGACCAATGACAAAACCATTGCAGATAGTAGTCGTGGGTGGTGGCGCAGCTGGTTTTTTTGGCGCGATCGCAGCTGCGAAAGCTAATCCTTATGCCCACGTGATTTTACTCGAAGCCAGCCATCAACCACTGGCTAAAGTTCGTATTTCTGGTGGTGGACGCTGTAACGTCACTCATGCTTGCTTCGATCCCAAAGAATTGATCAAAAATTATCCCAGAGGCGCAAAAGCCCTACTTGGTGCTTTTACTCGCTTTCAGCCCAAGGATACAATTGCCTGGTTTGCTAGCTACGGCGTACACTTGAAAACCGAAGCTGATGGCAGAATCTTTCCCACCACAGATAATTCAGAAACGATCGTCAACTGTCTGATGAATACAGCCAAAGCCGCTGGGGTAGAACTGCGTACAGGGGCGGTGGTAGTGGCGGCGGTAACAACAAGAGTGGGAGAGAGGGAGAGAGTGGGAAAGAAGAATTCTTTTCTCTCCCACTGCCCCACTCCAGAACTCCTCCACTGCCCCACTGCCCCACTCCCTCCCTTCGAGGTGATACTCAAGTCGGGAGAGAAATTGTTGTGCGATCGCCTTTTGCTAGCTACGGGTAGCAATCCTGTAGGCTACAAGATAGCCAAACAGTTAGGACATACAATCGAACAACCAGTCCCCTCTCTATTTACCTTCAACATTCGCGATGAAAAACTGAGGAAGTTAGCTGGTGTTAGCGTCAATTCTGTCAAGTTGCGCTTAATTGTGCCCGGACACTCCCAACTAGAACAAACTGGCCCATTACTAATTACTCATTGGGGTTTAAGTGGCCCGGCTGTGCTGAAACTTTCTGCTTGGGGTGCAAGAGTGCTGCACTCAAGCAATTATCAAGCCAGTTTACTCATTAATTGGTTATGCCACTTTAAACAAGAAGAAGTGCGGCAGCAATTATTGGCAGTCAAGATTGATTCGCCAAAACGTCTGATCGCATCTCATTCTGGTGTTAACTTACCTCACCGACTCTGGCAACACATTGTTGACCGTGCAGGTATTTCTTCTGACAACCGCTGGGCAGAATTATCTAACAAATCCCTAAATAAGTTAGTACAAGAACTTACTCAAGGAAATTACTTTATTAACGGCAAAGGAGTATTTAAAGAAGAATTTGTCACTTGTGGTGGTGTAAATCTTAAAGAAATCAACTTTAAGAGTATGGAAAGTAAGTTAGTGCCAGGTTTATACTTTGCAGGAGAGATTATGGATATAGATGGTATAACTGGTGGCTTTAATTTCCAAAGTGCTTGGACGACTGCCTATTTAGCAGGTTTAGCGATGGTTAGTCAAGAAGTCATAAATAATAATTAATAAGCTGATACAAAATTCTATAAAAGATACGAAAAATACTAAGTAGCTTGACAAAAAGTAAGTATTAATCGTAGAAGCCTGGAATCGGGAATAATTGATAGAAGATGGAAACTTCTTGTTTGAGTTTCTAAGCAATCACTTTTATAACAATAGAAAAACAGTATAATTCCGGGCTGACAACAAAGTATTTACACATTTAAAATACATTTTATAAGCTATCTCATCAGAACTATTATCGGTGGATATTTTTCACCGAGGAATCTTTGTTTGGGGAAAAAATCGCAAATTTCTCCAAAATTTTGGTATTAAATTTAAGCTTGCCAACGGTAAGCTACAGTGTTCCCTGGTGTTCCTTGACTGTGGTTATCACTCACTTACTTGCACTTAGGAGGTCAAATTGAGACTCGGCTTCATTCTATTTGGAATTTTTCTGATTTCATTTGCACAAGCAAATACCTTCACTTGTAACCGAACTGAACCAGGACAAGGTTCTTGTAAATTAGCACGTTCAGGTTTTTTATGGTCTGAGGAAAGAGAAATGCCAGTAAATAAATTACTGGGAGCGAGATTTTACGGGCCTAAGAACAGTGACTCTTCTAAAGTTGTAATCAATACTAGTACTGGTGAAGTTCCTTTTGCTTCGTTCACAAGTTATAGTGATGAAACTCAGCAGCAGGAGATCGCATCTCGTATCAGCAATTTTGTGAAAAACCGCGAAGAGTCATTTTTGCAAGTTGAGCAAAATGACCAATGGTGGATCTTAATTGGATGCATCAGTCTTGCTGTTGGTTTGTACCCCTTGCTCAAGCCTAAATCGTAACTAAAGGAAGAAGGTAAAAGGAAAACAATCTGTAGTGTACCCAATTCATGATGGCTACTTAGCTAAGTGTTTTCTGATCTTGGACTAAGATGAAATTTACCCCTTTCTAGACAAAAGTCTGGAAAGGGGCAAACAAAACAATAAAACAAAATTGTCTGGCTACTTACTTATTTTGCATTTGCATTGTAATTTATTAATAGTACCTTTTTAAAACGCCTGGTTCTTGCTGCATGGGCAAGACGTCTAAAGTATCGGTTTGGGAACAATATTTTAAGTCTTCATGGCATTCCAGACCTAACAGGCGTTTTCCATGACTAGCATTGTGGAAAAGTCCCAATAAGTTGTCTTGCCACTGAGAATAAAGGGCGATCGCGTTGATTACTTCATCATTACCAGCGACTTCGTCGGCTGATAAGTCAGCTAGTTGCAAAAGACTGTGAGCGATCGCACCAGCACAGGCAGTATCTTCTAGAGAGAAACTTCCTTCCCAGCCAGAACCAACGATCCACACTGTCTCTGGTTGCAGTGAAAGAAGATATTTGACCGCTGCACCTCGGTTGATAAATGCCGCTGCAAGCACAGCTTTTGCATCTTGTACTCGTTGTAAAGTCCGAGTGCCATTGGTAGTACTGATAAACAAGCGTCGTCCTTTTACCCGGTCTGGGGTACATTCTAGAGGAGAGTTACCCATATCGAAGCCAGGAACTTTGGCACCGCCGCGTTCCCCAGCTCGTAGCCGTTTTTCAGCAGGCCAAGATTCACTGACTTGCATAAGTTGATCTAAATTACTGAAAACTTGAACTGCTTCGCCTCCAGCTGCTAAAACTGTTGCCATTGTAGTAGTCGCTCGCAGCACATCGACTGCGATCGCGCATTCTGGCACTTTATCTACTGGAGTTAATTCCGGAGTATGGTATATGAATAGCTTCACGTGCTGGATACACCTGCATTTGATACTGCCGAGATCACATTCTAACCAGTTGCATGTCACCAACCATAGTGACAGTTCATCCCAAAGTGTATTGAAAAATAAAATGATAAGAATAATGCTGCTGTTAACATAGCAGCCGACAAGTGAGAAAATCAACGTTAATCTCAAAAAAGAACAAGCGTAAAAAGCTGTTTTTGCTCTTTTAATTTAATAAACTTATCGAACCGATAAGAAATTTAGTTTAGTAGGGGTGCAAAGCTTTGAACCGCCCAGTGGTCAATAACCACTAACCACTAACCACTAACCACTAACTAAAATCGATATGGCACCATTACCTGACTACCGCCCCAAACAATTGTCTCTAGGCCCGTTAGAAGCAGAAATATTGCATATCATCTGGGAACTTGGTTCAGTTACAGTCAAAGATGTACACGATCGCATCTTGGCTGACCCCAACCGAGAACTGGCATATACTTCTGTGACTACGGTGCTGCGTCGTCTCACCGAAAAAGGCTGGTTGGCTTGTGACAAAAAAGGACGAGCATTTTATTGGCGACCGTTGCTGACCAAGCAGCAAGCCGAAATGATTAAAGCGCACGAACAATTACACCGATTTCTAGCAGTAGGAAATCCTGATGTTGTCGCCGCTTTTGCAGATAGTTTAGATGAAGTGGCAAATGAGAAAATCCAAGCGATCGCCAAACGCATTCAAGCCGCACGGCAAGCAAGGGAGGAAAAGTGATGCATCTGTTGATAATTTTCGCTGCTTTGACAGTTGCTTGCTGGTTCAGATGCTCTTGGACGGATTTTCAAGGTTCTTGGGCTGAAAGGTGGCGACGAGCGCTATTTTTCTTTCTCTTCCCCCCCTTGCTACTTTTCATGACAGCGATCGCTTTACTGTGCATGGGCCCTCAGGGGAAAATGGGGGGTTTGCAGACAGGCTGCTTTGGCTATGTAGTGGCATTAAGCTGTCTGGGATTTTTTGCCATTTTATGCTTAAAACGGGCATGGCAAGGATGGCGATCGGTAAAATCTACCCGTAGCTGTCCTCTGGTCAATATCGCAAGCAAACAAGTGCGGCTGCTGAACACAGGAGTATTGTTTGCAGGTCAAATTGGTTTTTGGCAACCCGAACTTGTCCTTAGCCAAGGATTACTACAAATTCTCTCTCCTGCCCATTTAGAGACAGTCTTGGCTCATGAACAGGGGCACTACTATTACAGAGATACATTCTGGTTTTTCTGGTTGGGTTGGGTGCGTTCCTGTACGGTTTGCTTGCCTAATACAGAAGCATTGTGGCAAGAACTTTTGGTCTTGCGTGAACTACGTGCTGACGCTCACGCTGCACTGCAAGTAGATCCTTTACTACTAGCAGAATCATTAGTGTTAGTAGTAAGTACTCCACCTGTGAGCCCAGAAATCTGCTGTGCAGCCTTGGCGTCTAATAGCGCAGAACGTTTAGAGCAAAGGATAGAAGCTCTGTTAGGGCAACCAGAACCAATCTCAGAGTTTAACACGCAATTTTGGAATAGGTTTCTCTTGGCATTACTGCCGTTGCTAACAGTGATATTTCACTCGTGATGCGTAGGGTTGGGACTTCTAACTCTTAACTTCTTACAAAAGTAGTAAATTATATAAAGCTATCAAATTTTTGAATTTGGGAACTCTCCCTTGCCAAAAAAACGCGCATCTCACCACAACAGCTTGATGCGCGATCACTTAAACTCAAACTCATACAACAAAAAAGTAATCTAAAAGCTCCAAGTTCGTGCTTTGTCGCTAAAGTCACCCTCTATTGTGTCGTAACCTTGAATTGGTTCGTAAAGATTGTCAGGTGAAGTTTCTGACTTCGGCTCATTAGTTCGTTGCCCACTAAAAGCTTTACGCACCATGTAAGCATCCACTAGACTCGGCGAAATTCGTTGAGCTGCAAGAATCATTTTGCCAGCATCACCAACAACAACATCGCGTTTTGGACGTTCGGCACATTCAACAATAGCTTTAGCAACCAAGCTAGGCTGGTAAATCGGCGGTACTCCCACAGGCTTTACTCCCAATTTGGTACGTGCCTTATTAAACAAGGGTGTATTGATAGAAGCTGGCATGATATTCGTAACGCTAATAGGTAGCTTTTCATGCATCAATTCAACACGCAGAGATTCCAAAAAGCCATCTACCCCGTGTTTTGATGCAGCGTAGGCACTTTGTAATGGTAGACTACGCCTTGCCTCCACCGACGTAACATGAATTAATGCCCCACGTCCTTCGCGCTTGAGATGGGGTAGCGCCGCCATCGCGCCATATACTTGTCCCATCAAGTTGACATCAATGACGCGCTTAAATTCCTCTGGTGTTGTCACCTCAAAAGCAGCATATAGTTCCACAGCGGCATTATGTACCCAAGTATCGAGACACCCGTATTGCTCAACCGCTTTATCTGCGATCGCCTTTACTTGCTCGAACACCGTTACATCTGCGACTACGGCGGTTGCTTCACCACCCATTTTCTGAATCTCTGCCACTAAAGACTCTAATCCAGGCTGGCTGCGAGCCGCAACTACTACCTTTGCACCTCGACTGCCAAACTGCAAAGCCGCATTTCGCCCAATACCACTAGAAGCCCCTACTATCGCGACAACTTGCTGATTGATTGGCTTAAGTTGTATCTGCATTACTTCTGCTCCTGCAAAATTACTCTGTACTCCTACCAATCAAATAAGTCAGAGTCAGCGAGGCAGTTCATCAGTCGCAGGTTAAATCAATACAATTGTTCTTCTACTACCTGTTCTATAAATTTTTGCACTAAAGGCAGTTGCAAAGCATTGCCTTGTTGAGTCAAGATTTCTTTTCGCACCAGTTTTCGGATAACGCCTTGATCTTCTCCTGTGGGAGTTTGCTTTTGAATGAGTCGGCGGAGGAAATTGCGATCGCTTTATGTCAAACTTGTCCATAATTCTCGGAAATATAGCATTAGCCACATCATGCCTTTGCGAACTGATACATAAATTATGTGACTTGGTATCGTAAGATAATTAATTGCCATTCTCAGCCAACAACTCTAGCAACGCTCTGCCTAAATATTCATACTCCTCGATTGTGTTGTAAATCTGCGCTGAAATTCTCACCAGTAATTTTGGTGTCTCATGCCAAGGAACTACCTGTACCTGAATACCAAACCGATCAAATAACTCATCGCGTATAGACATAAAACTGCGGTTTTCCAAAGCAGCAGGCATAGGTATAACCGCCATTGAGCCGATCATCTCATCGGGACATGGTGGCAATACTTGCAGTGCTTCACAAAGTAGCTGTCTTGCTTGCAAAACAAGTTGATGATTGCACTGTCTCAATTCATCCCAGCCACCAGGTAACAGCGAACCCATAAAGGCGATCGCTTCTGGTACGCACATATAAGCTGTGGGATCGTCTGTCCCCGTCCAGTCAAATTCCAATTGAAAGCGACTTTTATCAGTGCGTGATGAGTTAGCACCGTGGCTGATTGTTAGTGGACGAATTTCTGGCTGTTTATCTCGTCGTACGTACAAAAATGCTGCTCCCTTGGGCGCACACAGCCATTTATGACAATTTCCGGTGTAATAAGTCGCACCAATTTCTTGCAAGTTTAGAGGTATCATCCCTGGCGCGTGAGCACCATCTACAAGTGTATCCACACCCATTGCTTGCAATTTTTGCACCAACTCCCGTAGAGGAAAGATTAACCCTGTTTGACTGGTGATATGATCCAGCAGTGCTAATCTTGTTTTGGATGAAACTTGCTCTATTACTGCTTCTACAACTTGCTGAGGCGAATCGAGCGGAAAAGGAATCTTTACCACTACCACCCGTGCACCTGTACGACTGGCAATAAAATCAAGCGCATTACGACAAGCGTTGTATTCGTGGTTAGTTGTGAGTATTTCGTCTCCGGGATGAAAAATCAGGGAACGCAACACCGAATTTACACCAGTGGTTGCATTCGGGACAAATACCAAATCCTCAGCACCAACACCCACAAACGCCGCTAATTTGCTCCTAGCCTCATCCAAAAGTGGTTCCCACTCCCTCGTGAAAAATCGTAGTGGTTCCTGTTCGAGTTGCGATCGCAAATTTTGCTGAACAGCTAGCACTGCAATCGGACAGGCACCAAAAGAACCATGATTAACAAAAGTCACTCCTGGATCAAGCGACCACAAATCAGCCCATTTAACTTTGTGATACTGAGATTTGGTATCATTGAACATGAATTCATCTAATAAACAATGTAGAGATGCGGTATACCGCGTCTCTACAACTTAACTCCCCAGGCAGGATTCGAACCTGCGACCAATCGGTTAACAGCCGACCGCTCTACCACTGAGCTACTGAGGAACGTCACGATTAATAATATTAGTACCAAACTATAGAAAATGGCAAGTACCTTTGGAAAAATTTTTCTAAAAAATTTTGAGTAGCAGTTTGACTTTAATAATTTTCACACCACTATGTCGCTCTCAACTCACAGAGCTAGTAGAGGCTAAGTTTATATAACATACCTACTTTAATTCCATTCGCAGTTCAGCTAAACGCTGCCGCGCCTTGGCATCAATGGAATTGGCTAAAAATCTACTATTGGATTTTTTACGTGGTTGATACTTTTGCCGAACCCGGCAAACTGTGGCTTGCACTTCTTGACACAGTTGTTGTGCCGATAGCCATTCAGCTCCATACCCCTGGATCATTAGCTGCTGTGCCCGATCTGATGTGGCAACAATCACACGAGAAATCAGAGATTGGGCTATAGAGGAACGCAAAGACGCACAGGCTTTTTCTATATAGGTGTCTGCCGTCTGACCAAAATCAGTATAATAAACGGATAAAAGCTCTGTAATGACTTCTTTATTGCTACTTGTATTTTGATATTGGGCATCAAAAACAACAAGTGTCTCGTATCCTTGAAATGCGCTATAACTAGTCATAGCTTCTACCAATTCCCAGCGTGCTGCCTCTAGCCCAGCGCGATCGCGAGTTTTTTTCAGGCAAGACCAAGCGCCAATGATGTTATAGCCGTCCACAAGCAGAACGGCTTGGGTTAAGGAACGGGACATGGTTTTGAATCACAATTTTCTAGAGTTAACAAAATTCATTCATAACTTTTATAGTAATTCAACCATCCCTTGTAACACTGTGTTACAAAGCCAAAAAAATCAATAGCTTCACAAAACTTGCCTGAAAAGGTCATTTGTCATTAGTTATTGTCCTTGGCTAACAACTAATGACCAATGACTCATGACAATTACGAGGCTTCATCATGCAACTGCATCAGACGCTGTTTGAGGCGGTGAGCTTCTCCTTGATCTACCAAAGAGCCTCTTTCTAACAAAAAAGCGCCATCACAGTAATTTAATTCGTCTAGGCGATGCGTCACCCAAAGGGCCGTAATACCTCGACTTTTGACTAATTTACGGACACTAGCCACCAATTCAAGTTGGCTATCTGGATCGAGTAAAGCAGTGGGTTCATCTAATAGTAAGACTGCACAATGACGAGCTAAAGCACCGGCGATCGCCACTCGCTGTTTCTGTCCTCCACTCAAAGCATAGATGGGACGTCGTTGCAGTCCCAGCAAATTCACCGCTGCTAATGCCTCCTCAACCCTTGCTTTCACAGTAGCTAGTGGCAGTTTTTCTTCTACCAGTCCAAAAGCCACATCCGCACCAACAGTAGGCATCACTAATTGATGATCGGGATTTTGGAAAACAAAGCCAACCGGATGCAATATCCCAATTTCACCGGACTGGGGAGCTAATAATCCCGCCAGCAATCTCAGTAATGTTGATTTGCCACTGCCATTTGTACCCAACAGCATCCAGAATTCTCCTTGGGGTACTTCTAGAGAGCAAGATTTGATTACTTTCTCTCCAGAAGGCCAGCTGAAGTCTAGATCTTTTACCTTGATGCCTAGTTCCGTCATTTCTAAACCGCTACCTCTTTATTCAGAGGTGAGGGCGAAGAAACCAGGTGGTCTGCCACTAGCAGTGGCTGCACCATCTTTTTGTACTACCTGCACTCCGGAAATTTCACTAGCACGTACGGCGATTTTTTTCTCTGTTTTGCCCTCGCACTTGAGTTCCACAATCTCAGGCTTACCAGAAGTCATCGCTGCTAACACTAATTGATAAACAGCTTCTGCATCCTCAGCAGTCTTGCGTTGTACCGATATCGGGAAGGGAGTGTTTCTTACGGTTAAATCGATTGTGAACATTTAACTTCAAATTTATTTAACTTTAGGTCTCATTTTAGCTTGAAGAAGGCAGAAGGCAGGAAGCAGAGGGCAGAAGGGATAAATTTCGTTGAGGATTGGCGACTCCTTTTTAGAGTTTATAAATATCTGTACCATTTAATAAACAATCAAATTTTAAAAATAAATTACCTTTTTAATTTAAATTTTTCTTTTCCAAAAATTAAGTTCAGTTAAAAAAATACTGGAAAAATTAGTGAACAACACATAATATGATTAAAGTGAGTAAAAAATTGTAAACTAGATTGACAACCTGGTTTACATTATGTGTATAGACAGCCAAAAACTGGCAGTCTATATACAGAAGCAAAAACCTGTACTTATAAATTTGGAGATTTGCTCTAATGACCATCGCACTAGGACGCACCCCTAGTAGTAGAGGGTGGTTTGACGTTCTCGACGACTGGTTGAAGCGCGATCGCTTCGTATTCGTAGGCTGGTCTGGTTTATTGCTATTCCCCTGTGCATTTTTAGCACTAGGCGGATGGCTAACCGG
>NZ_JACAEU010000093.1:0-35141 GCF_013388695.1 Fischerella sp. | reverse complement strand
GTCTAAAAACGTTGAAACTTTTACTAATCCCTATTAGGGATTGAAACTCACTAACTTATCTCTAACTTTATCTGCTTCTGCGTTGAAACTTTTACTAATCCCTATTAGGGATTGAAACATTGCTAATGAAGTTAAACACCCGGCACGCTTGTTGAAACTTTTACTAATCCCTATTAGGGATTGAAACTTTCCTGGTAGCCAAATCCTTGTAGAGACGTAGCATTGCTACGTCTCTACATACCCGTAAATTGTAAATTCATCCGCATGATTCAGCAACGCCCAAAATAATATTAACTCCGTTGCCAAATTTTAATCGTCTTATCCAAACTTCCACTCACCAAAATTTCCCCAGAAGCAGTAAATGCTACTGCCGTAACAGTGTGAGTATGACCAGTAAATGTAGCTAGCAATTCACCTGTTTGTAGATGCCATAATTTAATAGTTTTATCGGCGCTGCCACTAGCGACAGTTTGCCCATCGGGAGAAAGGGCGATCGCATATACTCCATCTCTGTGTCCTTTCAGGGTATGCAGCAATTCCCCTGTTTCTAATTGCCAAATTTTGATAGTCTTATCCCGACTGCCACTGACAAAAATTTTGCCATCAACACTCATCGCTAGCGATCGCACAATATGAGCATGGCCTGTGAGAGTATGCAATAACTCAGCATGGGTCGGTTTACCTCCTGGTTGTTGGCAAACTTGCCACACCTTAATTTTGCGGTAACTGCCTGTAACCAAAATTTGCCCATCTTGGCTCAAAGCCAAAGAATGAGCAGCAGTATCATCTAAAGAAAGGGCAACAGTTACCTGGCGTTGCATCAAATCCCAAAACAAAATTTTTCTGTCATCTCCTCCCGTTGCTAACATCCGTCCATCGGGAGTGAAAGCAACACAGCGCACCATGCCATTATGTTTGTGCAGGATATCTATCAAATCTTGTGCGCCTACATGCCACATTTTGATCGTAGAGTCTGCACCACCACTTACCAAAGTCTGCCCATCTGGACTAAAAGCTAGGGCATTTACTTCATCTACTAATCCAGACAACATCCAAGGATGCTCTGATAAAGTACCAACTAACTCTCCCTTCGTCAAATCCCATAACTTTGTCTCTCCACGACTCCCACTAGCTACCAACACAGAGATGGAATCGTTGTTACTTCCGGGACAGAAAGCAAGACAGTTAATCCCTCTAGTGTGCCCTTTCAATGTTTGCCAGCACTCCCAATCTCCGATTATCTCCTTAAGGGGATGCTCTGGTGGTACAGTTTGAGTTTGTTCTGGAACCATTATTTCATCAAACAATGGCAGTGCATTTTGTTTGCTAATTCCTGTTTCCAAATACCAACTCAGTCCACCCGCATATAATAAACTGCTGGCAGTAATGTAAATTTTTGGTTCACTAAATTCAAGTTGATTTGTAGGTAAAAAGCCAGTAATTATTGCTTGTTTTTCGTAACCTCTGGTGCCAGTAAATGGATAAAACAAAGATAAAAAAATCAATAGTTGGTTATTTTTCAAATCTTCTTGAGTAACAGACCACTTAATCTTATCTTTTTTAAGACTATTAAAACTTTCGCCATCTGCAACGCAAGCTAGAATACTAACATTGGGTTTATCAACAAGTAAATAAGGAAATTTGCTTTCACCGCGTAAATTTCCCTCATCATCTAATACCATATTTTTGACAGCGTCTTGTGGCATTCTATGAATCCTCTTGCCCAGACGTTGATGCATGACTTGTTCAACAATTTGCTCTCGTAAAATATAATCTTCTGCTTGCTGCTGAAAGTACGTCGGAAAGGGTATTGTCCATTCCGAAAATTCAGGATATTCGGGTGGTGTAGGAGGCGGATTTTTGGCAATAATTTCTGCTTGTTGACGAGCAGTTTCCATCAGTTTTTCCAGTGCTTCGCCCCAAAATGGCATAATTTCAGTGTGGCAACCTTTGACTTGACTTTCCAGCAAAGATACGTCATGAGTCTTTGGTTTTTTCACCCGTTGAAGGAAATCAGCTTGTTGAGCTTTGAGTAAGCTAATCCAATCCATCGAAAACCTCCCAAGGGTACTGCAACCATATCGCCCCAGCAATTGATTGTATAGAGAATTGCTAGACAAAAACGACTATTGAGTTGACAAAAAATAGGTACCTTCCCCTAAGAGTAGGGTAATCTGGCAGAAAAAATGATGTTTTTTGCTACACAAAGCTGAGTTGTTTGGTCAAAACCAATTGTAATGATGCTGCTAATTTTCTCCGCAAAGGTATTCACTATCTAGATCTCCGGAAAATAAATAACGTTGATTTGAGGTAGTCAATCAGGCTTAGATCTTAACTCTCCTATTTTGCCTTTATATTTCTCAGCTTGGGTAGAGGAGTGTGTGCAGCGCACCATTGCATACCTTACGTTAAGCCATACGGAAGTCATCGCTCAAGTTTATTAACTTGAGTTAACAACCAGTCAGTAACATCATTGGTATGCACAGACACAAAACAATCAGTCACCAGACATCGCCAAAATTGCTAACCAGTTGAGCTTGAGCTAAAGCAAAATTAGGTGATAGCAGTTAATTCTAAGCAACCTGGAGAAGGAAATACTGTTTCGAGGGAAGCAGTTTTAGGGAAAGGATGGGGAGTAGTTAATTAAAAATTAAAAATTAAAAATTAAAAATTAAAAATTTTGAATTTTACATTTTTAATTCCCCGAAGGGGAGATGGATTAACCACCAACCACCAACCAACCACTGTACGGGCGGGTTTAGCCATGATACTTATGAGCTTCGATGACAAAATGTCTATCAAAACCCGCCCCTACTAACCACCAACTACTAACAAATGACTATAGATTAAATTTTCTACCACAAGTGTGAGACGCAAGTAACCTCCTATCTGCAACGATCGCGATGGAGAAATAAAGAGCAATTCATGCAGATTCACACACCAGACTGGGTTAAGCACGCTGTTTTCTATCAAATTTTTCCCGATCGCTTCGCTAGAAGCAAGCAACCACGCAAACGACTGTTGCGTAATGCTAGTTGGGAAGACTGGGACGCTATGCCTACACTCCAAGGTTACAAGGGAGGGGATTTGTGGGGTGTTCTCGAACAGCTAGATTACATACAGGATTTGGGAATTAACGCCATTTACTTTACACCCATCTTTCAATCTGCCAGCAATCACCGCTATCACACCCACGATTATTATCAGGTTGATCCCATGTTGGGGGGCAATCCGGCTTTTGAGGAATTGCTAGATGCAGCCCACGCCCGCAATATTAAAGTCGTATTAGATGGAGTATTTAATCATTCCAGTCGTGGCTTTTTCTTTTTCCACGATGTTTTGGAAAATGGCCCCCATTCGCCTTGGGTTGATTGGTTCAAAATTGAAGGCTGGCCTCTTTCTCCTTACAATGGCGAATTTCCCGCCAACTACAAGAGTTGGGCTGACAATCGAGCGCTACCAGTATTTAACCATGACAACCCAGAAGTCAGGGAATACATCATGGAAATTGCCGAATTTTGGATTAAATTTGGCATTGATGGTTGGCGTTTAGATGTGCCGTTTGAAATTAAAACTCCCGGTTTTTGGCAGGAGTTCCGCCAGCGTGTCAAAGCCATCAATCCCGATGCTTATATTGTGGGTGAAGTTTGGGGAGATTCTCGCGAGTGGTTGGATGGTACGCAATTTGACGGCGTGATGAATTATTTATTTGCCGCGCCAACGATCGCATTTACCGCAGGCGATCGCGTAGATATGGAACAAGTCCAAGGACGTTCCTATCATCCCTACCCGCCTTTGTTTGCTGCTGAGTACGCTGCTAAAATGCAGGAATTACTGCAACTTTACCCTTGGGAAATTCAACTGACGCAATTAAATTTACTAGCGAGTCACGATACAGCACGGTTGATTAGTATTGCTGGGGAAGATAAAGCTAGTGTAAAATTAGCAACTCTACTGCTACTCACCTTTCCTGGTGCGCCCAGTATTTATTATGGTGATGAAGTGGGTTTACCCGGTCGTCTCGATCCAGACTCCCGTCGTGGCTTTCCTTTAGAAGCCAGTTGGGATCGAGAAATTCTCGATACTCACCGCCAATTAATTGCCCTCCGCCACACCTACCCTTGTTTACGTACGGGTGATTACCAAGTCTTATATTCCCAAGGAGAACTTTACGTTTTTGCACGCACTTTAGACAAAGAGGAATTAGTGATAGCCGTTAACTCTAGTACTGCATCGGCAAAAGCAAACATAGACACAATCAATTTGCATACCCAACCCAACAAGCTTTTATATGGCAGTGCTGAGGTTGAATGGCACACTGAGGGAGAGATCAAATCCTTAAGTTTAAACCTTCCTCCACGCACTGGTTGTATTTTAGGTGTTGGTTAGCGGATAGTGGATAGTAGATAGTGGATAGTAGTAAAAAATCAACAACTAACAACTAACCACTAACCACTAACCACTAACCACTAACTAATGATGCTGCTAAACTAAAAAAGACCCAAAGAACCAGTAAATATGCTAAAGCGTTCTAAGTTCGAGACGACCCAATCCCAAATTATGCACCGTGCTGAGGATCTGATTAGTGCAGCCTCAAATCGCTATCGCATTACGGTTCAAGTGGCAAATCGTGCCAAGCGTCGGCGTTACGAAGACTTTGAGAGTAGCGATGATGCCATGATGAAACCAGTGCTAAGAGCAATCATTGAGATGTCAGATGAACTGACTCAACCAGAAATTATTGGAGAAGTATAAAAAGTACAATTTGCCAAGTAGAATGAGCAAAAATTTACTGTTTCTACAATCTATGCTCAAGCCTTGGCAGGCAATCTTCACTTCCCCCTTTCTAAGGGGGAGCGGGGGTATATTAGTGTTGGGTGTATTGTTGTGCGATTTTAGTCAAAGCCAATTAATCCACACCAGTTTACTCTCTACCCAACCTGCCTACGCTCAAAGAGTTAGTTCAACGGAAGTTTGGCAGCAGGTGTACAAACAATTGCCAGACTTACCAAAGGAAAATCAATATATAAGTAAAGAAACCGGGAAAGTAGCCGAAAACAATACCTTAGTCAGTCGCATGATTAGGTATCATGTTTACGTTAAAGGACGGCCGCCAAATTATCGCCTGGATTGGAAATTGACTTTAGCTGATTACCTGGATGCAAATGAACTGATGTATGACGGATCGTATCCAGGAAATGATACATTACGGCAAAATCCCTTTGAAGGCGATCGCGCAGCCATTCGCCGTCTTAACCGCCGCCAGCGAGATGCGTTAATTCAGGCGTTAGTTAACGGTTTTAGTCAAAAATAGTTAGTAGATAGTAGTTAGTGGGTAGTGGGTAAAACTAAACTACTAACCACCAACCACCAACCACTAACCACTAACTACTAACCACCAACCACCAACATAATTTATGGAACGTGTCGTTAAAAGTGGATCTGGTTGGCGTATTGGTTGGAACCCATCTGCACCAGAATATAAAGGTTTAGTGGGTACAGATGATTGGGCGATCGAGTTAACAGAAGCAGAATTAAATGATTTTTGTCGGCTACTGTTGCAACTAGCAGACACAATGCAGCAACTTGCTTCGGAATTAATGGACGAAGAAAAAATCGCCTGTGAAGCCGAAAGCGATTTACTATGGATGGAAGTAGAAGGTTATCCCCATGCCTACAGTCTGCGCTTTATCTTAAATACGAGTCGCTGTGCAGAAGGCAAATGGAGTGCTGCCGCTGTTCCAGGTTTGCTGCAAGCCGCTGGGATGCTTAAGGTTTTTTAGATTAACTATTGTTTATTACCGAATTCGTGTTATTATAAAAAGGTTGCCGGGGCGTAGCGCAGCTTGGTAGCGCGCCACTTTGGGGTAGTGGAGGTCGTGGGTTCAAATCCCGCCGCTCCGATTGATGACCAGACAACAATCAGTAGAAATAACTGCTAACCTTGAGTGTAGTCTTTTGGACGTACAGCAGGTGTTGGCTATGCAAAAATTAACAGCTATTGCTGGCGATCGCATTTAGTAGAAGCAACATCAAGCTAAGTGCAGGTATTATGCTAATGGCATTTGGTACCTTTTGGATCGGTGAAGGATTTGACTTCAGTTGGTTTTTAGGAGAACTAACACTTTTAATTTTGATAGGTTTGTACGGAATTATTAGTTTTTTAGCAATTTATTGGTTACAAAACAAGCAACAATTGTAGGGTTATTGTTTGGTGTTTGTTGATTGTTGTTTGTTTTTTGTTCCAACCAACAACCAACATTTTCCAATCCAAAATGATTACAACTTAATATTTTGCAAATGACTGCGGGGGTTAGAGGTACGGATAGTGCGGATTTTTTCATAATACTCCCGCTCTTGTTGACTGATGTCTCTGGGAGTGGCGATCGCAATCTTCACTAGTTCGTCGCCGCGTCCACCCTTTGGTTGCGGCCAGCCTTTACCGCGCAGACGCAGTGATTGACCAGAACGCACCCCAGCAGGTAGCTTCACACTAACACTACCATCAGGTGTAGGTACTTCTATCGAGGCTCCTAGAACAGCTTCATCTGGTGTAATTGGCACTTCGCATACCAAATTATCACCCTCAAACTGGAAGAAAGGATGAGATTGAAGTTCAACCTTTAAGTACAGATCGCCTCGTTGTTGGGTTAAAGGACTGACTGGGCCTTTACCCCGTACGCGCAGACGAGTACCGGGTTTTGCACCAGGAGGAATGCGGACATCAATAGTTTCGTTGCCTAAACTGAAGCGCTTCTTGACACCATGAAACGCTTCTGAAAAAGTCAGACTAATTGCGGCTTCTCCGTCTTGAGTTGCCGCACCTGCACCAGTGTCTTGAAATCCAAAATCACTAAAGCCACCAAAACCACCCGGGCCAGCACCCGTAGAAGTACGGTAACTATAGCTTTGTCTGCCACTGCGAGGGCTAGCACCGCCAAAACGTCCTAATAACTCATTGATAAAATCATCAAAACTGCCATATTGACTGAAGTCAAACCCACCCATATCAACCCCAACACCACCGCCAGGGAAGCCTTGACCAACTTGCTTCCAATATTGACCAAATTGATCGTATTTCTGGCGTTTGTCTGGATCTGACAAAACTTCGTAGGCTTCGTTAATTTCCTTGAAGCGTGCCTCCGCCTGTTTGTTGCCAGGATTCACGTCAGGGTGATATTTACGAGCTAATTTCCGAAAAGCTTGCTTTATTTCATCTGGACTGGCAGTTTTACTGACTCCCAAAACTGCGTAATAATCTTTAAAATCGGTTGTAGCCATCTACCAGCCTCCTCTAAAAATTTACTTTATGTTTTTTCTAATATTAGAGTCGCCACTTTCAGCCGGGTATAATTCCAGGCACATAAACTCTGATTTTAAGTTAACAAACCTTTAATAAAATCAAGTTCGGTTCTTGCTCAAAACACAAGCGCAATTTCCGTACTCTCCAATCTCTTTGGAAAAGCAAATCAGACAGTCTAGTCCTTCTTCTAAACTGGGGGGAGCATCACGTAGTTGGCGATACATGCGAAAAATGACCTCCTCCGGCACTCGGCGTTCCCGCCTCTTATTGCGTGCCAAACACAGCCAAACAGGGGTATTGATCCAGATTCCACTAATGTGAGTAAAACCGATGTCGCGGGCGAGGGTGATGACTTCACGGCGATGGCGTCGCTGAGCATTGGTAGCGTCGTAAATTACTGTACTACCTGTAGCGATCGCCTCTTGAAATTGTCGTTTAACTTCCCACCAAATCCACAGCCACGGGCCCTGAAGTGCTTCATTGCCAAATAATTGCCCCCGAATAGCATCGGTAGAAACCAATCGCCTCTGGGGGCATTCTGCTAGCAACTGTTTTGCCAAAGTTGACTTACCACTACCAGGAAGACCAATTAGTAGAATTAATTTTGTCATTTGTTAGTAGTTAGTAGTTAGTAGATAGTAGTTAGTAGTTGGTTTTTTACCACTAACCACTAACTACTAACCACTAACCAATAACTAAATAATCGTTCCATCTGGAATGACAGCATTTTTCAGCACAACGACAATGCCACTGCGAATGTAGAAGCCTTGGCTTTCACGTTCGGCTTCTTGAACGTTATCCTTGTTAATAATTTGCACATCGCAGCCGATGTGAGTATTTTTGTCAATGATGGCACGCCGAATTACTGTGTTAGCGCCTATACCTAAAGGTATCGTGCTGGGATTGCAATCAGACTGACGTTCGGCAAACGCTTGGTAGTAGTCTGCGCCCATAATCAAGGAATCTTGGATAATACAGCCACTTTCAATCCGCGATCTTATCCCCAGCACCGAATTTTCTACTCGGCAATTTTTTAGAATACAACCTTCACCAATAATCGATTGCCTGACATGACAATCTAAGAGTTTGCTAGGAGGTAAATAACGAGCGCGTGTGTAAATTGGTGCGTTTTCATCGTAGAAACTAAAGGGCGGACGGGGTTGCTGAGTCAGTGCCAAGTTGGAATTATAAAACGCCTCGATTGTTCCAATATCTTCCCAATAGTCATTAAACAGATAGGCTTGAACGTTGTATTCTTTAGAAGAATCAGGAATGATTTCTTTACCAAAATCAGTTCTTTCTGAAGATTCTTTCAACAACTTGATCAAAACGTCTTTTTTAAAGACATAAATGCCCATCGAAGCGATGTAGGGCTGTTGTTCGGCTTGTTCTTGATTTAAGCCAAGAATGGTAGTGTCTACCCGCATTGCTTTTAAAGCTTCGCCTTTAGGTTTTTCGCTAAAATCAATTATCCTACCAGACTGGTCGATTTTCATTAAGCCAAAGTCTGAGGCGCGGCGCTCGTCAATAGGTATAACTGAGAGAGTGATATCAGCCCCAGTTTCTCTATGACGCTGGATAAACTCACGGTAGTCCATCCGATACAGGTGATCGCCTGAAAGTATCAAATATTCGTCTACATCCCATTCTTCAAACAACCACAGGTACTGACGAACCGCATCAGCTGTACCCTGGAACCAGCTAAGGTTTTCTGGTGTTTGCTGTGCGGCCAAGACTTCCACAAACCCTTCAGTGAAGCCAGCAAAGCTGTACGTACGAGCAATGTGGCGATTCAGGGAGGCTGAGTTGAATTGTGTCAGGACGTAGATTTTGAATATTTCAGAATTTATACAATTACTGACAGGGATATCAATTAACCGATACTTACCCGCCAGTGGTACTGCTGGTTTAGCACGTAGTTTAGTTAACGGATAAAGGCGGGTTCCGGCACCGCCACCGAGAATGATTGCTAAAACTTTTTTCACAACTTTTCTCCCGACTGCCTTTCAACTCTCACCTACAGTGTAGGACTGTCTGCGGCAGCTGGTAAGGGGGGATCGCAGACTAAATTAGTCAAGTTTGCATTATGCTGCCGGAGATAAACGATATTGCAAATCGTTACAGAATGTAAGTGAGTGTATCATTTTACATTAAGACTTATTAAATACCCATACTTCTGCCACTTAGGCGTCTATCCATCAAACGCAGCTTTTGCGACAATTTCAAATACTGCACCCAAGGTTGCTCTGATAATTTGGAAATTTCATTGGACGATAGAGTAGCAGAAAAAACATCTTTTTCTTCAGTGATACCACTGACTCCCAAACTTTCCAAAACAGCAGCTGCACCAGAGGCATCAGAGATTGGTTTAGTGTGGATAAACACCACTAAACTGCGTTCTTGTGGATCTTGAACTTGATTTAGCGCCATCGTAAGGGCTGCGTCTAGCTTTTGATAATTCATATTCAAATCCCCCATGAATACTCCAGTTGCGGAAACAATAGACCTCTTGCACGAATTGAAAAATCATATCAAGTCCGGCTAATTGCTTACGATATGGTTGGTAATAGGTAATTGGTTTTTCCCATTACCTATTACCCATTACCGATTACCGACCTTCACAGATGTTTTGCTGTGCTCAACATGACATTTTAAATATTCATGCAAGAGGTCTAATAAAGGCCAAGGATTAAAGTAATTGCTTTTCCTGTTTCGTTTACCCTTTCACCTTTTCCACATAGTAGCAGTTGGTATTTTTGTAAACAAAGGACAGGCTAAAAATAGCCTGCCCTAAAAACAACTTATCAAATTTATTGGTTTGAATTGCCTATCCCAGTGCAGAACTAAATATACGCTTGTCTACAACTAATTACAGATTGAGCGTCTCAATCAGTCCAAAACCCCATTTGTTATCAAAGGTTCCTGCATCTTTTCCAGGAATAGAGCTATTTTTACGTAGCAGTTCTTTCACAGTAGCTGGGTCAAGATTGGGGTCACGCTGCAACAACAGTGCTACTAAACCGCTGACGAACGGTGTTGCCATACTCGTACCAGCCATAGTCACAAACTTAGAATTTACCATCATCGAGCGATCAAAATTTGCAGTGGAGGAAAGGGCGGAAACAATCATCGCTCCCGGTGCTGCAACATCAGGTTTGTGGGCATTATTCCGCAGCGGGCCTTCACTGCTGAACTCAGAAATATTATCTAACTCCAAACCAATTTCTCGATCGCTACCGTCAATATCAGTATACTTCATTTTAGTAGTATAAGAAGCAACTGTAATTGCACTGCCAGCAGCTCCGGGTGAACCAATTTTGACTGCATCGGATATGCTCTTACCTGTGAAAAACACCGATGCAGCGTCATCTAATGTCCATACATCCAAGCGGACATCATCTCCGGAAGTTTTGCGTACCCGCAACTGCCAAATACCGCCTGATACAGGTTGGGTAAATCTGCTGCTACCTGCACCCCGAATTTGTACAAAGAAGTTGTAGTCTCCGTTGATTGGATCGGGCCCTGGCGTGACGATTTGTACCTGTGCATCTGGTAAGGTATATTCCTTGGAAGGATTACCATCAGCAATAATTGGTTGAAAAGGAGTTACGAAACCATTGGGACTCCGCACCGAGACTTCCAACTGACCTTCGCTAGAATACCAGCTGTTTAACCAAACGATACCTACTTGGTTGTAGGGAACGTTGAAGCGCATTGTACTCATTCGCTTACAGGTGACATTGGTCTGACCGTGAATATTGTCATTACCTTCGTTACCCGCAGCACAGCAAACAATTCGTCCCGGGCCTGATTCGGCATCGATGATTTTTGACAGAGAGTCGCTGCCATCGTGGGCATCGGCATGTCCACCCAAGCTAAGATTTACTACTGCTGGGCGTCCCATTTCACTTGCCACTCGGAAAATATAACGAACGCCATCGGCAATGTGGGCGTCTTGCAAGTCTGTTTTAACGACTACTAATTCTGCTTCCGGCGCTACACCGCTATAGGTAGCATCAGAACCAGCAGCAATACCAGCAACATGGGTGCCGTGACCATCTGTATCTTGAGAAATTGTCAGTTGTGCTTCAGTTAATTCTGCCCCATAACCGCCTTCTGCCACTCCTGGCCCTGGCAGTGTTTGATCCCAAATCCGTAAAATGCGTCCGGCAAAGGCAGGGTGTTTTGGATCAATGCCGCTGTCTATTACACCGATGACAACTCCCTTGCCTGTCAATCCGGTTTTGTTCTTAAACTCCGGTAGTTTGACTCTTCCTGGTGCTACATCCATCCGCAAGTGCAATTTGCGCGATGGCTTAATCCGTTGGATGGTCGGTTCATCAGATAGATCGCCTAAACTGTCTATGGGTAAGTAAGCTGTCCGGACAGCACCTGTGTTTTGGTTGACTTCAATACCGTATTGTGACAAATGACTCAAGTCAGTTTGTTCATCACAGTAGATAAAAACGACACTCCGTGTTGGCTTGAGGCTAGTTTTGGGGGCAACTATACCAAGCGATCGCTTATGGCCGATTAACGCCGCTTGCCCCTCTCTTTGATAGTCTTCGTAAGCCAGTATCAACCCAGGAGAAAGTTTTTCGATTCTCATGTCTGCCTCAAATTAAGTTCAATTGCTGCAAAATTCTAGCAGGATAAGTCGCTCTTGTATCGGTTCCAAACAAGTAATTTTTTTAACTTTAGTAATTTATAGCGACTATAGCTATATAGCGTTGCATGTAAACAAGATTACAAAAATTAGGAGTCAGGAATGATGAATTATCAGGTATGACTTGTGAAGGTGGGCAAATAGAGCATCGATTCAGTATTCATGAATTCTTGGTGCGGTAAGACCAAGGAGAGGGGGGAGTGGGACATGGGGAGATGGGGAATTGGGAATTGGGCATTGGGCAAAAATAAGTCAAAAGTTAAAAACTAAAAGTAAAAAGAAAGAATTTTTTCTTTTACCTTTTTACTTTTTACTTTTTACTTCTCCAGTTCCATTGCAAGAGTGCCCACTAACCACTAACCACTAACCACTAACTAACAACTAACAACCCTCATATTCATATTTATTCACATCCAGTTACTTCACAATTTTCATAATTCATCATTTGTATTTTATAAATACAGTGCCTGCTTAACTAATTACGCAAAAAGTTAGAAAAAAATTTTTTGTGGTGCCGGTTGGACAGCCTGCATCGGAGGGGTGAGACGCCCATCCACTCATATAATCATCATGCACCAAATTATTCCGGTCACGCCAGATATGTTAGCAACAGCCTAAGCACCTAATGTTTCATGAAGCTTATCTAAGTTAAATGGAGCGCAACTTAGATAAACTTTAATGTGCTTTTAACTTGTATAAATTTCATTAAACAAATAAATGAACTGCCTTAGAAGTGAAGCGACGATGAACGGGTAGAGAGACAGTAAAAACAAGTAAAAGGTAAAAGGTAAAAGGATAAATTCCTTTTCCTTTTCCTTTTGATTCCATACCTGATGCTTATTTATTCATATTAGCTTTAGCATCTTTCACTGCGGCAAAGAAAAATAATCCTGTCAGTGGAATGCTGAGTGCTAAGATAATCGCAGTGTTTTGAGTACCTAAATCAGGTTGCCCAGAACTAAGTTCAAAAATTGAACCTACAGCCGCGATCGCCGCAATACACGAACAGGCAAGAAACAAACCACTCTTGGGGGTCATTGTATTCACAAGCACACCATCCTATGCAACTGGTTTGACAGTTTGATAGGAAAAGCCATGCTTAGATAACTCTTGCGTCAAAGCCAAAGAGTTTTCTACACGGTCTACAAATACTACACCATTGAGGTGGTCTATTTCGTGCTGAATGCAGCGTCCGAGTAAATCTGATGCCTTCAACGTCTTGGGACGTCCATACTCATCTTTATAGGCTATTTCTACAACTTCAGGGCGCTTTACATCCATGTAAACCCCTGGAATACTTAAACACCCTTCTTGAGCAACGCAGATTTCGCGGCTAACCTGTTTAATTACAGGGTTAATCAACACTAGTGGGGGATTGGCTGGGTTATCTGGTTCAATATCGATGACAATAATTTGTTTGTGAATTCCGACTTGGGGTGCAGCCAAACCAATGCCATCCTGACTGTACATGGTTTGTAGCATTTCGCGTGCGACTTTGCGGATTTCCTCGTCTACTTTAGCAACGCGCTTGGCTGGTTGACGCAGAACGCGATCGCCCAGGTAATGCAGTTCCAAGGGCGGTTTCTGTAACTTTTTCTTCTCAACAACAATTTCCGAAGGCATGCTCTTCTAACTCACCTAATATGGATTGGAAATGATTTCGCTTTATTCAATCTTAGCAACCAGAAGATGTGCAAATTAATTTCAATTACATAGTAGGCGAGGGGAGGGGGAGTGGGGGAGTGGGTATAGGGAATTAATTGGGCATTGGGCATTGGGGATCGGGCATGGGGCATTAGGAATCGGCGATGATTAATAACCACTAACTACTAACTACTAACTACTAACTATTGACTATCTCCTCTAGCAATTTTTGTCTGGTTATGCAGATGGCGAGTATAAAAAGTTAAGTATAATCTCGCGCATACAATCCAAAATTCTGCTGAAGGGTGTAATGTGTTAAAAATCCTGACTAAACTTGACTACCTGCTCAAAGAAACTCTGATTGGTTTGCAACGCGGCGGCTGGATGAATTGGGCAGCTATCAGTACTGTCACGGTGTTACTATTTTTATTTGGTTTGAGTCTGCAAACTTCTTGGCAAGTGGAAAAACTGCTCTACCAATTCGGTAGTCAATTAGAAGTATCAGTTTATCTCGATTCGGGTGTGCGAGCAGAAAGCATTGAACCACTGGTGGCGAGAATGCCAGAGGTAGCGGATATAAAAATTATTACTAAAGAACAAGCTTGGAATAAGTTAGTAAACGAACTGGGAATTTCTGATATCGAAGGTGCTACCCAGCAGTTAGGTGAGAATCCGCTTGTAGATGAATTGAAGGTGAAAGCACGCAACTCTGAGGTAGTCCCAACCCTAGCAACACAACTAGCGAAGTTGCACGGAGTAGATGCAGTTCAGTATGTGGATGAAGCTGTTAAACGCATTGCTCAGTTGCATCGAGGCTGGAATTGGGTGACACTCACAATTACCATTATTCTCACCTCAACAGCGATCGCTGTCACCACCACCACCATCAGACTAATAGTCATGGCGCGACGCCGGGAAATTGAAATTATGCAACTAGTGGGAGCAACATCAGCTTGGATTTACTTGCCGTTTATCTTACAAGGAATTGCTTTTGGTTTGGTTGGAGGTGCGATCGCCTGGAGTTTTATCAGTCTGATTCAACAGTTTCTCGGCAATGTCCTCGCCAATCAACCCGAATTCATCAAATTTATTACCAACGGCTTGCAACTAACTCCGTTACAAACATTATTATTGCCCCTGATTCTCCTAAACTTTGGTGCAACGGTAGGATTAATAGGGAGCTTATTTGCTGTTCGACAGTTTGCTAAAAGTTAGTCATTAGTCCTTTGTGCTTTACTAATAACTAATGACAAAGGACATTTATGAAATCTCAATGGGAATATTTGCTGCAAAACCTTGGGGAATGGCAAGGTTCATTCACTCAAGTGTCTCCTCAAGGTGAAATTTTAGAAGATACACCTAGCGTTGTGTCTTTAGAAGGGTTAAACAATAACCAGACAATTCGTCAGATTATTCGCTTAGGTGGAGATGAAAAAGTTTTAGAATACAGTACCTTGGGACGAAGTGTATTGTTTTTTGAAAATGGAGCCTTTTCTCAAGGTACGATTCAACTAGCGCCATTTTCTGAATTTGGGGCAGAACTCGGTTTAATTCATGAAAATCGCCGTTTACGCCTTGTACAGTTGTTTGATAAAAATGGTCAGCTAGACAAATTTACCCTGATTCGCGAACATCTAGCCGGAACCCCAGCAGCACAACATCCTCCTTTAACGGTAGAAGCCTTGTTGGGAGAATGGCAAGGTAAAGCAGTGACAATATATCCAGATTGGCGATCGCCTGATACTTACTCTACAACTTTACAAATACAACTAGATCCAACTGGGCGATTAATTCAAAGTCTCTCATTTGGCGATCGCACAATTAATTCCACTGCTAGCATTAACGGTTCCAAACTTACATTTGACCAAGATCCGCAGAAGCAGGTACAAGTTTTGCTGCTACCCGATGGCGTTTCTGCCACTTCTCCATTGAAAGTGCAATTACGCCAACCCTTATTCTTGGAAGTAGGTTGGTTGATTGAACCAAATCTACGTCAGCGGATGGTTCGTAGCTACAACGATAAAGGTGAATGGACGAGTCTCACTTTGGTGACAGAACATCGGGTTAATTCTGTATGAAAATCATCTCACCCTAGGGTAAGAACATACTCAAAGAACTACAAACAGTTTACAAGCTAAACTCTATTGAAGAATTAGTTTCAACAATAAATTACCATCTTGCCAAATACTACTCTATCCATTCGTGCGAAGTTATCTCGGTTCATGTAGCGTATGGGCTAACTCTTAAAATTTCTGTCTCAGAAAGTATCTATTATCTAAAATTTGCTTCTAGGTCAATGAACCGTACACCAGAGGATTTATTTTCATATATTGATTTTCTATCTTGTAATAGCATTCCAGTGCCCAAAATCTTCAAAACAAATGATGGAAACTGGTTTATTGAAATAATCATTTCTTATATTTAGTGACTCAACCTAATTACAACATTGAATAAATTCGCGTGAAATTTTTGCACCAAGACTCTGCGCCCCTCTGCGCTTACCTCTGCGTCCCTCTGCGTTTTTAATCACTACTCTTTTAAGCAAAACTGTAATGAGTTTAAATCAGAGAACACTTTTGCTGCAAGGCTTTATGAAGTAAATCTTGATATTCTCTATCTCCTACTCGATAAGCCCCGAACCTCTCCAAATGGGGATTCATCATTTGAGCATCAAACATCACAAATCCCCTCTCCCGCAACCTCTCCACTAACTTTACCATCGCCACCTTTGAACCTTCAGGAATGCGATAAAACATCGATTCCCCGATAAAAGCGGCACCAATAACAATCCCTAGAATTCCCCCAGCAAGTTCGTCACCCTGCCAAGTCTCAAAACTATACGCCCAACCTGCCTGGTAAAGTTCCCAGTAAATCTCCTTTAACTCTGGTGAAATCCAAGTTAATTCCCGGTTAGCGCACCCTTCGACTACAGATGGGAAGTCACGGTTGATCGCCACAGTAAATCGCTGTTGATTGAGGACACGCCGCAGCGACTTAGGATAGTGAAATCGATCATCCAAAGGAATGAGAGTACGATCGCGACTTCCATACCATCCCAAAACATTATCCTCATCAGCCATGAGAAAATAGCCTTGAGCATAACCTTGAACAATAGCAGCGATATCATATTCCATAAAACTAAAGATAAAAAACATCAAAAGAACGCAATTTAGATGTTAGCAATCATCCTCTGCGTTCCTTTGCGATTCCTTAGCGTTACTCTGCGTTTTAAAATAAAGACGATGACTGAACCAATTCCATCCATTACCCTGCCACCATCAGAAAATCCTGAACTTGAGGGCGAATGGTTAAAACAGAGTTTGCATAGGTGGCTAGATGCAGAATTTCTCCCAGAAGCAGTCAATCAAAATATAGCCGAACGCGCAGCACAGATTTTTGTTCGGCAAAGAATGGAAGGAGAAAACGATCTTGGTTCTCTGGTGATTGCGATTGTCACAGAGATGCAGGCGTTTGATTTTTCCAAAAGTTTCTATGGAGAGTTTGCGATCGCCAACGCCGTTAGCGATCTACTTTTAGAAAGTCTGGGAATTGACAAGTGTTGCGGTCAATAATTTGGAATTTGTTCTTTGTTGGTGGTTCGTTGTTGTTTGGTTTTTAGTACTTTCCAAACAACTAACAACACCAACTAACAACTAACTACCAACTAGACTTCACCACTCCGGGTAAAAGACCCTCGTGCGCCCACTCCCGCAGAACATTACGAGACAGCCCAAAGTCGCGATAAACGCCTCTGGAACGACCTGTTACCCAGCAGCGATTACGGCGGCGGCTGGGTGCGCTATTGCGGGGTAGCTGTTGGATCTGGCGATGAATCTCCAACTTATCCAGAGGGTCTTCTGTGGTTCGGAATTCTTCCAGCAATGCTTCCCGCTTGGCAGCATACTTTGCCACCAATTTAGCGCGTTTTTTTTCGCGCTCAATCATGCTTTTTTTGGCCATAAATTCTGTTACTTACCTAAAGACAGCATTTTCCATTCTATAGGATTTAGTTAGTAGTTAGTGGATAGTAGTTAGTAGGACAACTAACCACTAACCACTAACTACTATGATGTAGCAATTTGGGGAAGAGTCGCAGAAGGACAGAGATCGGCTAACTCACAAGCTTCACAAGCTGGATTGCGTGCCTTACAAATAGCACGACCGTGATAAATTAACCGGATTGACCAATTCTCCCAATCTGGTTGAGGTAGAAGCTGCATTAAATCTCGTTCAATGTGGATAGGGTCTGTATACTCAGTCAAACCCAGGCGTTGACTAAGGCGTTTAACGTGAGTATCAACTGTCACCCCAGCATTAATTCCAAAAGCATGAGCAAGAACTACATTTGCCGTCTTCCGTGCTACACCTGGAAGCCGCAGCAGTTGATCCATCTGTCTTGGCACTTCACCGCCAAATTCGGCAACAATCATCCGACAAGCGGCTTGAATATTCTTTGCCTTATTGCGATAGAATCCCGTGGAACGTACTAAGTTTTCTAACTCTGTCAAATCAGCATTTGCCAAACTGGGTGCGTCGGGAAAACGACTAAATAACACTGGTGTTACTAAATTGACTCGCTCATCTGTACACTGAGCAGAAAGGATTGTTGCTACCAGTAGTTGCACTGGTGTTGAATAGTTCAAAGAACAAGTAGCGTCTGGGTAAAGACGCTTCAGGCGAACGAGAATTTCTAGCGATCGCTGCTTTTTAGATGACCGTTTGCGGGTACTGTTCACGGGAATACTTATAAAAAAAGTACCTAGCGAATAGAATAAGCCCACATATGTGGGCTTACGTAGATAATTTTATTACTTTTAGCCTGCATGGGCAGGATTGGTTTTTGTAGCTCCAGCCTTTACTCTGAAGGCTGATGGTTAGTAGTTAGCGGTTGTTTGTTGTTAGGAACAATCAACCAACAACCAACAACCAACAACAAATTAGAGGTTTACTGGAATAATCTTTGCACCCACTCTAGTTGGGAAGTTTCTTTGACAATCAGAAAAATGCCCAGTCCTAAAAGTAGCATCAAGCCAGTTTGCATCACACCGTCTTGAATGCGAGTTGGCAAAGGTTTACCGCGTAGTCCTTCAATTAGCAGAAAAGCGAGTTGTCCTCCATCCAAAGCTGGTAAAGGCAGAATATTGATAATCGCCAAGTTAATGCTAATTAAAGCACCAAAGTAGAATAAACTGCCTGTGTCGTTTTGGGCAATGCTGGCACCAATTTCTACAATTTTGACCGGCCCTGCTACCTGATTAGCTGTTTCACCGAAGTTAGTAATTAATTGCTTAAAACCTTGAAATGTCAGATTGAGAATGCGCTGAAATTCTGAAGCACCAATCTGCAAGGCTTCTACCAGGTTAGAAGCGCGACGACGCTCAACTTTGACATTGGGAGAAAGTTGCACGCCAATACTACCGCCGTTTTGCTTAGCTTCAGGAGTGACAGTGAAAGACAACTTTTGGTCGCCACGGGCAATTTCTAGTTGAATTGGCTTACCTGCATTATTCCTAATTATTTCCCTTAAATCCTCTATCTCTTTGCCAGATGTACCAAATTCTCTGTTATTAGCCGCTAATATGATATCCTTTGGCTGAATTCCAGCTTTAGAAGCTACAGAACTGACATCTGGTGCAAGCTGTTGGATGACAACTCCTGGCTGGGGGTTGACTTGTGCTATGCCGACTAAGTTAACCTGCGTTACTAGGAGAAAGTAGGCAAAGATTAAATTTGCTATCACTCCTGCACTGATGACGATCGCCCGATCTAAAATTGGACGGTTACGCAGCAGATCCGGGTCGTTGGGTGGAATATCGCTATCTGGATCGTCGTCAGGAAAACCGACAAAACCACCTAAGGGAAAGGCTCGAACAGCGTATTCGGTTTCTCTGCCTTGGTATTTCCAAATAATTGGGCCAAAGCCCAAAGAAAAGCGGTTAACATGAATACCTTGAGACCTTGCTGCAATGAAATGTCCTAGTTCGTGTACCAGGATCAGAACAGCCAAGACTGCGATCGCCGCTAAAACTGACATAGAAAAAATTTGTGAGTGAACTAATTTAGCTATATTTTTCTCTATTGTAGAACGAGTACCAGTCTAGCATTGGTCTGCAAGACAGTATATTTTCGGGCTTTTTCGCTAATTCCTAAGAGAGAGTGGTGAGTAGAGAACTCCTCTAAAGTGGTAGTACTGCTACCGAGTAAGTCAAGAGTCAAGAGTCAAGAGTCAAAAGTCAAAAGTAAGGAAAGGCGCTAGGAGTTTAACACAGAAAAAGGCGATCGCGATTCCACTCAACCGCAGCAAATAAATTCATGCGCCCTAAATCGCGTGCCGGATAAGTTGCTGTAAAAAGTTAGCCGCCCCTATGTCGGGACATGGCTCAGTATAGTTTGGCCTGTGCGTCGCTTGGTTGCGGTCTGCCATTAAAAAGCAGGCAGCATTAAAATGCCGTTCTCGTACCATCTCATCACGTACTAGTCGCGAGCCATAAGTCTTATCCATCCGCTCCAGTGTCAGGTGATGATAGCTTGGCTCAACTTCCACCCCAATGCTGTTACGTCCCCAGTTTGCTGCTGCCATACTAGTCGTCCCTGTACCCATAAACGGATCGAGTACCGTATCCCCCACAAACGAAAACATCCGGATTAATCGTTCAGCTACTTCTAGAGGAAACGGGGCAGGGTGTTGCCGTGTCGAAGCACCTTTCACATCCTGCCAAATCTGTTGAAACCACTGCCGATGCAATGTTTCAGAAATAACAGACAATACTCGGGCAGTAAGGGAAGGGCTGCGATAGCCACCGGGTTTACGCTGCATCAGAATAAACTCAATGTCATTCTTAATCACACCACCAGGCTCATATGGTTTGCCTAGAAAGCTGGTACCATTCCCTGTTGCTTCCAGAGAGGCATTGGCAATTTTATACCAAATAATCGGTGCTAGGTTATCAAACCCCAAATTACGGCAATGTTCTTGAATGCTGGCGTGCAGTGGAAATACCACATGTCTACCATACTGCCGACGGGAAAGACAGACATCCCCCACCACAATCACCAAACGTCCACCAGGGACTAAAACGCGCCACATATGCTGCCATACCAGATCAAGTTCTTGCAAAAACTGCTCGTAGTCTTCAATTTCTGCAAGCTGGTTCGGATTTTTAACGTACTCCTTTAAATTCCAGTACGGTGGCGAAGTCACTACCAGATGTACACTTTCATTAGGGATATGAGCCAGGTTCCTGCTATCTCCTAGTAATAATCTATGTGACGAAGGTAACGCCTGAACCCGTTGCTGAATTTCCTTCATCAACGCAACGTTCTTGCTAATAGATGGAATGGCTCGCTGTTCATCTGCCGCCAGCAATACCGCAGCTTCCTCTGGTACAAGGTTTTTATCCTGTAGCGTATCTTCTAACGGGTCAGTTCTTTCCTCAGAAACAAACCGCGTCGAAACATAAATTTTGCTTAGACTGGCAGACATCATAGCTCAAGCGCAATAATCGTGTTCATCATACCAAAACCTCTCACGGATGGGTGGTGATGTGGAAGCAGTAACCTAGTTTTAGCTGGCGAGGTTGGCAGGACATTGTTCACTATTAAAGGACGAGAATAAAAAACTCCTGTGCGAGTCTCAGAACTTCATTGACGAGTATCAGAACCTAATTAACGAATCTTTTATCCTCGCCAATGAGTATCAGAACCTCATTAATGAGTCTTTTATCTTCGTGAATGAGTATCAGAACCTGATTAATCAGTCTTTTATCTTCGTGAATGAGTATCAGAACTTCGTCAATGAGTTTATATACTAAGGGCAAGTGGAGAATTGCCCAAAAATTACAATACCTCCCGTCCCAAATAAGGCTGTAGGGCTTCTGGTATCCGCACCGTGCCATCTTCTTGTTGATAATTTTCCAAAATTGCTGCCATTGTCCTTCCCACAGCTAACCCAGAACCGTTAAGAGTATGCACTAACTGTGTCCCCTTCTTGCCCGCTTCTTTGAAGCGAATGTCAGCCCGTCGTGCTTGGAAGTCTACACAATTGGAACAGCTGGAAATTTCCCGGTACTTACCAGAAGAAGGAAGCCACACCTCTAAATCATAAGTTTTGGCAGAGGCAAATCCTAAATCTCCAGTGCATAACTCTATGACTCGGTAAGGCAACTTTAACGCCTGTAAAATTGCTTCTGCATTCCCCACCAATTTTTCCAGTTCTTCAAAGGAAGTGCTGGAATGAGTTAGTTTTACCAATTCCACTTTATTAAATTGGTGTAGGCGAATTAATCCCCGCATATCCCGTCCATAACTCCCTGCTTCGCGACGAAAACAAGGAGTATAAGCACAGTGATAGATAGGCAATTCTTCAGCAGCGAGAATTTCACCTCGATAGAGGTTAGTGACGGGTACCTCCGCTGTGGGAGTTAGCCACAAGTCATCATCAGCACATTTGAAGCTTTCTTCAGCAAACTTGGGCAATTGACCAGTTGCTGTTAGAGATGCACTATTGATTAAAAATGGAGGGATAACTTCTACATACCCTGCTGCGATTTGGCGATCGAGCATAAACTGAATTAATGCTCTCTCCAGTGCTGCACCAGCGCCTATTAAAGCGACAAAGCGACTTTGAGCAACTTTGACCGCTCGTTCTACGTTGAGAATACCCAACTTTTCACCAATTTCCCAGTGAGGCAGAATATTTGGATTTTGAGGAATGTACTCATCACCCCAGCGGCGCACTTCGACGTTCTCTTCCTCATTCTTGCCGATGGGTGTGGAGTCGCTGGGCAAATTAGGAAGTGCAAGTACAAGTTCTTGGATTTTTGCGATTATTTCTTTTTCTTGCGGCTCCAATTCACTTAATGTAGCTTTAATGGAGTTGCCTTCATCCCGCAAGGTCTGAATTTCTGGATTTTGAGGATTTATACCCGATTTAATTTTTTGCCCAACGAGTTTACCAATTTCGTTGCTGCGTGTTTGGAGTTGACTTCGCTTCTGTTCTAATTCGCGTTGTTGTTTATTCAACTCTACAATCGGCTGAATATCATAGTTACCGCCACGAGTATTCAACCTTTCTTGAACAAATTGTGGGTTTTCCCGTATTTGCTTAATATCCAGCACAGATTTTTCTCAGTTTCTAGCCTAGTACTTCTTAGTTACACATCAGCATATTGTATCTAAGTGCTACTTTGGCAAAATTCAGTCTTCTGCATACCAAAAAACTTCTATCTGCCAAAATTTAGCCCCGGCTTTGATGCTGGGGCTACTACACTGCAATTTATTTTAGGCATTTCAAGGCTCATTTTCCAAATATTTATATTGGTTATAGCAATAGCCTGAATATTTCAATATTACAATTAGTTAATAATAAAGATTAGATGAATTGTTATGAAGATTGTTCTCGTTCTGAAGTTCCTCTTTGCTGATTGAAACGTTCTTCTTGAGAGCCAGTCGGAGAAGGTAGCCAATATGCTAATACGGTGCTTAAACCACTCCAGTACAGCGTTTGGTTTTCCTTCGCTTTATCGTTGACAAGCTGGAAAGTACACAGTCCAATCATCACAGTACTAAAGAGAAACTGTATACCGAATTTCCATGTTTGTAATTCTCTCATAGTGTCAGACCTCCAAATCTCTCAATAAAGTTCTTTTGTTAATTTTGTTTCATCCATTAGCAGGATGTTTATTTGAGTAACTTGTTTTAGTCTTCACGCTTGAGAGAGATAATTTCGGAAAATTCCTATTTTCCTTTTTGATTCATTGGTTATTGGTTAGTAGTTATTGGTTAGTAGTTAGTGGTTAGTGGTTAGTAGTTGTTGGTTGGTGGTTGGTGGTTGGTGGTTATTTCCAATGCCCAATGCCCAATGCCCCATGCCCCATGCCCCATGCTCACTCTCCTACTCCCATATTTAGCGGGTAACGCGATTGAGTAGCCAAATTGACCCCACAAGTCCGGCAAAGTGAGCTGAAACCGTGTTGGTGTTTGCTTGCACTACCAGCATATCTAGACCACTAATGATTCGGTTGGGGTCAAATAATTGTGTAGTAATAGCTTGGGGGGATATAGACCTAGCTACCAGGGTACCAACGATCGCCTGTGCTCCTAAAAGAGTCAACAGTATACCGATTAAATTCACCATCAACCCTAGTCGCAGGACTTGGACTGTTTCCAATTTGCTGGGGTGGTTGATGGGATTGGGGGATAAAAGTTTTCTACCAATTTGCGTGTAGCGAAAAGCTAAATAAATGCCCCCACCCAAGGTCACTAATCCACAAACTGCTAAAAACACACCCAATCCACTGCCTGGGTTATTACTGGGGCTACCAGGTCTTTGGCTAAAGATACTATATACCAGCACAATGATTGCAGAAACGACGCCTAGTACTAATTGAATCCAGAAGCTGATCCAACCAGTGAGGCGAAATATTTTGGCAATTTCTTGACGTCGAGAGGAAGATGATTGAGAGTCTACTGGCATACCGATCACCTATGTGCTGAGCACTTGATTAAATTTACTATGACACTTACCAGATTCCGTTTGGATATTTCATGTATGGAAATTCAGTACATTATGCTGCCTGCAATGTGTCAACAGACTCAGGGGCTGGAAAAAAGATATCGTATTTGTCTTCATTTTTGAAGATTTGCACTGGTAAAATTGCTGTAAAAAAAGTGTTTATTAAGTTTTAAAGAAAAAGTTGCATTTTACCTTTAAAATTGCTAAAGCAATATTTTATGCTTAAGCAAGTCCTCACACGCTCGGCATCACTTGACACAAAGATAGCGGCTTGGTCGTTATCTGTTTGCTCCTCACCGCACTGCCTAGAGCTTGGGGTAGGAGTGCATGTTTTTGCATTTCCAAAGCTGGCGCATTGATGAGGCGCTGTCACCAGAATTCACTTCCGGTGCTTGAAGCGTCATCCCACGACTAAAGAGCTTGGGTTTTTGTTTATTGCTTGCGCTTTGCCAATCCAGCCTAAGTAGCGTTATATACTTACCCGAATAGGGGGTAGCACTATATACTCACTAAAGGGATTGTAGGCTCAACCTTAGGGCATTTTTTAGCCATTCTTCACCAACCATGAAACTTGAGGATATATATCAATTCTTTGAGAATCCTCCGCCAACTTACCTTTGTCAAGAACTAGCAGTTTGTTATATTTTGTATGTTTTGTTACAAGGGGAGTCTTACGGAACCGAGTTAATCCAACGTCTGGAAACTGAATACCCTACTTATCGGCTTTCGGATACTGTACTTTACAGTGCGATTAAGTTTCTTGAAGACTATAAGGCAATTACAGGGTATTGGAAGAAACTCGAAGGACGCGGACGTCCCCGGCGGATGTACCAAGTTTCTTCAGAGTGGACTTCACAAGCGCAGGATTTAGCCCGTCTGTGGCAGCAGTATATAAATAGGAGGATAAATTAACGAATAATTGATAATGAATAAGTCCCCTCCAATGAAAAAGTAACAACTTAGTTTATGGATACTGCCATTCTGCCATCCACGTTGCTGCTGACTTTGTTATTATCGGTTGGGCTATTTTTCTTTATTCGTGCCTCTACTAAAGACCGTACAGAAATAGCACAACTGGTATCTGAGCAAGACGAAGCTACTTTAATGCCTCAATTAAAGGAGTATTTTCGAGCACGGTCTTACCGAGTGGCAGCGGTAGACCCAGAACAAAATCAAGTGACGTTTGAAGGTTATGTTCGCCCCAGCAGGTTTCTAGCTGCATTTTTGACACTCATCACAGCTGCTGGTATGCTTTGTTTAGCATTGGTTTTGTCACAGCTTTTTCCTAGCCTAAGCACCTTATTTGTAGGGATGGTACTGCTATCACCTTTAAGTGGAGTTTTCTATTGGAAAAAAACCGGAAAACTTGAGAAGGTGTTGCTAAAGGTAGAAGCAACCAAGAGCGAATCACACTCCCCAAGTCAAATTACTGCGATCGCCCATCGTGATGAGCTAATTGAGTTACAGAGGGCATTAAACCTGAAGCTTCGCGAATAATCCCCAGGCATGATGACCATCTCCAAATAAGCAGAACCAGAATTTTTACCACCTATCCAGAAAATGAACCTTAGGAAGAAGGGATAACGACTCCTAATTTTTCGCTATTCTCCACAACAATGCAAATCGCAGTGGAGAAAAAGTTATTTTTTTTGACAGAGCGGTTTGGCAATTTTACAAAGATTTTTGGTTTGCTATCCTACCGGAGAATTAATTTCTAAGCACGGCTCACATTAAGTGAACGTTTGACTTAGAAATGAGTCGCTTTATCCCTACTTCCTTGTACATCTTCGCAATATTAACCAAATCCTAATCGGATTTGATTGGCACTTCCAGACCGCTAGCCTACTGGCAAATGAGCTGAAAACGAAAAAATAATTAAATTTTTGAATATCTTTAGCACTTTGCCAGTTAATAATTGTCAAAAGCCAGACTCACTATCTCACAGTTCGCCATTGGATGGTTCACCGAGTCGCCAAAACTGCCGGCTCTGGGCCTGTAGGTTCTAATGTTCTCAGACTGGGAAATAAGAAATGGTTCTCTTCCACGTATTGAGCACCAAATAGCCCCTTTTCAGCCCAAAAATATCTATCTGTGGTGTGTTCGTTGCGCTTTACGAGTAACAAAGCGGGTGGCAAGATTCCTTCAGCTTGAATAAATTTTCTGGCTGCTGTCACAGGTTTCTCTTCGCCGCTTTCAATGCTATATTGGGGCACATGCTCTAAAATACGCCGTCCTTCCTGGCGACGACGGCTTTTCCGCTTTCGTCTCCTTGCCAACCTATTTTCCTCCTCTGTTAAGGCTACAGATTGTAGTGATAGCTACAAAATCCGTCGTAATTATAAAAGTTCTAGTTCAAAAGATCAACAGTTTTTAAACTTTTGATACAAAAATCATAATTTCTTTTAACCTATATAAATAATTATCTTGTTAATTTTGAAATTTGTATACTAGTTACGGATAAAAGAGGGATGGCAAATGGGGAATAAAAATTATTTTACTTCTGCTTCCTGTCTCCTTCTCTAGATCGACGCATTAATTGCAAAATTTAGTTAAACTTTGTTACATATAAAATTCACGTATTTTGTGCTTGTATTGGCTTTCATCTTAATCTTGAACCAGAGCTGAAACAATGTTAATGTCTGCCAGTTCAGAATTTGTTGCTCTATGTCGAGAGCAAATGATGCTGTTAGTCCAAGGGCTGGGAGCATCTTTGAGTGTTGTATATTTAACACAAGAATTGGTAGAGGCTCCGGCAAATGAGGCGAAACTAATTCCGCTGGTGGTTTATCCAGAAACAGCAGCAGGATTGTTAAGTACAAATGCTTTAGCGTTGCCAAAACTTAACCAGAAATTTTTGACAGCAGCAGAAGAATTTCCTACTCCACCAAATAAGTCTGGAACAGAAAATACAACTGAACCGCATTCACAACAGGAATACCTTCTCGGTGGCGACCAAATTGTTTTACCTCTTATCTATGAAAATATGATGATGGGGTTGCTAGTGACAGCTAGACAAGACAGGGCATGGAATGAACAAGAGCGAACTCAAGTAGAACATATTGCCCAAACGCTGACAATAGCTTGCATTTTAGATCAGCGTCGCACCTGGCTAGAGGTACAGTTGCATCAACAACAAATTCTGCAAGAGAAGCAGCAAGATTTGTTAGATAGTCTATTGCATCAATTTCGCAATCCATTAACAGCATTGCGGACTTTTGGTAAACTCCTGATGAAGCGACTGCGGCCGGGAGATACTAACCGCGAAGTAGCAGAAAGTATTGTTCGAGAAAGCGATCGCCTGCAAGAATTATTGAAAAATTTTGATGAAGTCATTGACTTCCAACCAGAAGATTTAGCCTCCCTGAAACTACCACAAGAAAACGAAGTATTTGTAGAAGCAACTGTAGAAAAAGACTCCAAACCAATACTGTTATTGCCAGGAACGGGTGAGAAAGAAGCTGATTGCTATCTAGTCGATGTATTGCAACCCTTATTAGTTTCTGCACAAGCAATAGCCCAAGAGCGAAATCTAGAACTGATAGGTGAAATTCCACCACATTTGCCGTTAGTACGCGCCAACTTCAAGGCATTAACAGAAGTGTTTAGCAATATTATTGATAATGCTCTGAAATACACTCCTGCGGGCGGTAAGATATTGATTCAAGCAGGGCAACAAAAAGATAATTTTCAAGGAGTAGCGATTACTGATACAGGCCCTGGAATTCCACCCCAAGATTTAGAACATCTGGGTGAACGACGTTACCGGGGTGTACAAGCTCAAACTGAAATTCCCGGTACAGGATTGGGAATATCTATAGCTAAACAGCTAATAGAGCAAATGCAGGGAGAAATTGAAGTTTTCAGCCCTGCTTTAAACTCAAAAATTACATCACCTCAAGTACCAGGAACTACTTTTATTGTTTGGTTGCCAATTGCTAAGGGTTAGTGGTTAGTGGATAGTGGTTAGTGGTTAGTTGTCCTACTAACTACTAACTACCAACTACTAACCAACAACTATTTGAGTGAAACCTGGAAGTTTTGACCAATGGTCATTTGTAGGTCTGTATCTGGGTCAATGGCGATTAAGTCAACACTCTTCTTACCAAAGAACAGACCAATCAAGCTACCGATCGCAGCACCACCCAAGACTTCTTCTGTAGCAACAGCGCGATCGCCTGTAACCGCAGCCACCGCTGCTGCTGCACCTGCGCCTAATACAGTATTCTTGACAATTGCCCCCGTACTAGTACCCTTTTTAATAGTTTCGGTTTTGCTAATTACTTGCGAAGCAGCGTTGATTTGATACTCTTGACCATTGGTCAAAATCAGTTTTTCTGCAACGAATTGAGAACCACCTTTAGCTGGTTTGAGTTTACCCACAACCTGACTACCAGCGGGAATGACTACATTTCCCGTATCTGTAATTACATTTTGCGAGACTGCAAGTGTTAAAGGTGCTGTTTCATCTTTGGTGACAAGAATTTTTTCTGCCTTGTCGTACTTCACAGGAATAACGGTTCCTTGAGGAATGGTAATAGCAACAGGGATAGGTTCACCAACTTTGGCGATGTAGGGTGAATTAATAGCTGAGGCTTGATTGTTACTAACCAAAGCTTGGTAGATAAAAGCCGCTACCTGTGCCCGTGTTGCAGTTGCTTTTGGATTCAGGAATTTAACATTGGGATAATTAACAACAATTTCCTTTTCAGTTGCAGCTGCAATTGGTGTTCGGGCATAACTAGAGATATTTACAGAGTCGCTATAGTATTGCAGAGTGCTGTCAGGTTGACCACTTGCACTATATTCCAAACCATTAGCAAGGGAAACTAAAACTTGTTCGCGAGGAATATTTTGATTAGGTTCAAAGCGATTGCCAGGATATCCTGCTAGGAAACCTGTGGTGTATGCTTGCTGAATAGCGGTGTATGCCCAATAATTACTTGGCACATCGTAAAATCCAACTGCCTGCCGCTTTGGTGATTTATTAAATGCTTTGCGAATCATGGCAGCAAATTGAGCGCGTGTGACTGCTTCTTCGGGACGGAAGCTACCATCTGGAAATCCAGCTATAATGCCACGCTGTGAAAGTTCTTGAATAAATTGTGCTGCCCAATAGTTAGATGAAACATCATAAAAAGTAGTTTGGGCGAAAGAAGGTGCAGGTGTAACTAGAGGCGCGATCGCACCTGCTGTAATGCCCAATGCCATGAATGCAGCACAACCAGATTGCCAACGGATTTGATTAAACATTGATTTATCCCTCTCAATTTTTCGTGTTTTTCTATTAGTTAATAAGAGTTTTTTTGAATGTAAAATGTTCCAAAAAGATTGAAATTTAGATGTTTTCGATGATGCATTTATACTGCAAAATGGGATTATTTGGCTAAATAAGGATTAGCCAAATAATCAATTTTTCCCTTTTGTTTACCTAGACGCAACATCTAAAAAATAGTTGCTGAAAAAAAACAAATATTTACGTATTTACTAAAAAACCAGTATTTAAGTACTCCAAAGCCGCCTCAGTATAAATCAGCGCCTGGGACAATACAATATTGTTGGAATCTCCCTTTTTATCTAGGTTATCGTGCTGTTCCAGTGGCTCACCAACAAAGAGACACTGCAACATTTAGAGTCAGTTATGCTGTAATTGAGGATACTTGCTGCTTGACGGTGGCGCGACAAGATTTTGGCCAATAAAATGAAGCGATCGCCCACGTTAATTGGAGAGCGATCGCTTATATATATGTCGTTCTATTTATTTAAAAATAGAGGAGGGGTTCCCTTTCTAGAAGCCCCTCAAAAAATGGCAATGGTGCTGTGAAATAATAAAAGTCACGATTTAAATTCAATTTAGCCTAGAAGCGGTTTACAACCAAATTAGAGTCCAGAGTCACATCCAAATCTGTTTGAGGATTAATCACAACAACTTCCACTTCTTTTTTCCGAAGCAAGACACTTGCTAAAGCACCAGCAGCAGCACCGCCTATAGGTTCTAGGGCTTCAATTTTTTTGTTACCTGTAATCAAAGAAATTACAGTAGCAGCACCCGCACCAATAGCTGCATCTGTTAAGATTGTGCCAGTGCTGGCTCCTTTCTTGATAGTTTCTTTTGTGGTAACTACCTGAGAAACCCCATTAATAGGCTGGCGTCTATTTTTGCTAAAAACTAATTCTTCCGCTACAAACTGAGAACCTTTTTCACCATTTTGGTCTGTTGCAGGTCTTAATTTACCTTCAATTTTAGTTCCTGCGGGAATCAACACATTTCCGCTCGAGTCTACAATATTCTGTGCAACCTCCAATGTTAGGGATGTAGTTTCTTCAGGAGTAACAATAACTTTCTCTTTTTCGTAAGTAACAGGAATTGTCACTCCCGCAGGGATTGAAACTGTTCTTGATTGGCTGATTGGTCGATTTGGTTGACCAGTAAAAATTGCTGGTCTTTGTGCAGTCGCAGCAGGAGCAAACATAGGCACAATGGCACTAGTTGACATTACCATTGCCAAGAATGCAGTTGTTCCAGATTTCCAACTAAGCAAGCTAGTCATAAGAACCCTTTTGTTTCTTTGTAAAGTATGATGACGTGGTGTCACAGAAGATTGTTTCAGATTTTTCTACCTGTCCATCGGCGTATTCCCAGGGTTAAAGTCTGTCTGTGACAGGAAGTATATGCAGTTGTGATTCAAGTTTTTTATACTGGTAAATACCGAATTTATCTTAAGATGTGGTTGCTATCCTCTTCTCTAACTTGATCTAAAGCGTCAAGTAAAATTAGTATTTCACTCGCGATCGTGACCAATCATTCTGAGCAGGGTACAAGAAAGCAGATTTATCCGTGGAATTAATCGACAATCGAAAATCCAAAATTCCCAAGCCCCCGGACTCGTCTGTGGGACACCACTCTATGTGGCGAACCTGCGTCGCCACATAGAGTACCTCGTCAAGCCAAAATCCAAAATCCAAAATTGTTTGATGAAACTTAATTTTTGGCGTTGCTGAATCAAGATATGAATTTACAATTCACAGGTATGTAGAGACGTAGCATTGCTACGTCTCTACAATGATTTGGCATCGAACTACAAAAATGTATGCACACATAATTCATGACCAAATTCAGCAACGCCTAATTTTTAATCCCAGTTTCATCTTGCTTTAACAAGGAGAAAGCGGGGGAATGTTGCCAAAGTTTAATTTTTTCATTTTAAGGGCAAAACTGCGATCACCCACTTTCACCCACCAGACTTAACCAATAAATTTCCTGACTACCCCCTTTCATCCCCTCTACCCTCCTCCTCTCTAGTGAAAGAATTTGTCTTATCTTCCCATCAAAAAAAGTTTGTTCTTTTTTGTCCCAACAGGCTTAACAATTTGTCGTCTCTCCCGCCTAGTGGACTCTCTGGTTGCCGAAGCCTATAGGATGGATGAGGGATAAAAGCTGTTTGTGTTTACCTGAGTTTAATTTTTATACGGTAATAGTAAAAAAGGATAACTTAACAAGAAAAAATTACTCAATCTATTGTTAACAATTGTAAAATTAAGGTCTTAAAGACTAGAAACATGATTTTTAGCTAGCTAAACTAGCAAACAGAGTATCTGTGCTGCTACTAATTAAAAAAAAGTGTGGTTCTCTAGACTAGATGATCCCTGTACAACTGACTCTGAAAAATTTCCTCAGTTACCGTGATGCAACTTTAGATTTTCGCGGATTGCATACGGCGTGTATTTGTGGAGCCAATGGGGCTGGTAAATCTTCTTTGTTAGAAGCTATCACTTGGGCAATTTGGGGAGAAAGTAGAGCCACTTCTGAAGATGACGCTATCCATACTGGCTCGAAAGAAGTTCGGGTAGATTTCATCTTCAAAACTAGTCAGCAGCAAACCTATCGAGTAATTCGTACTCGTGCGCGGGGTGGTAGCAGTGTCTTGGAATTCCAAATTGAAACACCAAATGGGTTTCGTTCACTGACTGGTAAAGGAGTAAGAGCAACTCAAGATTCGATTTTGCAGCACATCAAGCTGGATTATGATACTTTTATCAATTCTGCCTACCTGCGTCAAGGTCGTGCAGATGAATTTATGCTCAAGCGTCCTAGCGAACGGAAAGAGATATTAGCAGAATTATTAAAACTGAATCAATACGATGATTTAGAAGAACGGGCAAAAGATTTATCGCGTCAGTTCAAAGCGCGAGCAGAAGAGTTAGAGCGCTCTTTGGAATCAATGAAAACTCAACTGCAACAAAAAGAGGCGATCGCATCCCAACAAATTGCCCTAGAAAACGAACTCAACCAACTCCAACAGATACAAGCTTTTGAAAATATCCAATTACAAAGCTTGCAAGTTGTTCAGCACCAGCGGCAAAATTGGGAAGAACAACTGACTTTTGTTAGGCAGCAATACCAAAATCTCACTCAAGATTGCGATCGCCTCGAACAAGAATGTGGGGCGGTTAAAAGCCAGCTATCAGCCCTAGAAGAATTATTAAGCCAAGACAGCGAAATCAAAGCTGGATACAATCAATACCAAAATTTGCAATCTCAAGAAGAGTCATTGAGTGCCAAATTTGAAGAATACACCCGCGCCCAAGCAAGTCGTCAACAAAAGCAACAGCAGCTTACCAGACAAATTAACGAAATCGAACGGCAGCTGCAACAAACCCAAGCGCAATTAGAAGCCTTGCGACAGCAAGAGGTAGATATTCAGCAAACTCTGGGCAAGTCAACTGAAGTAGAAGCAGCTTTGGCACAATTGGCGGGGGCGCGTCAGCGTGTAGCTCAACTAGATGAACTGCAATTGCAAGTAGCTCCTCTGTTGCAACAACGAACCACTTTACAAAGCCAAATAGTTCGGGTGCAGGCGGGGTTAGTCGCACGACTAGAACAACTGGAAGCGACAGCAAACCAATTGCAATGTCAGCAGCAACGCCAACCGCAATTACAACAAGCGGTGATGGAAGTGGCAATGCAGATTGAGGAGTTAGAGAAAAAGCGGGTATATCTGCAACGAGTCCAAGAGAAAGGACAGGAACGGCGTAACTTTATCGAACGGCTGCAAGCTCATCAACGGGATTATGAAAGATTGCTGGGAGAATTAGAGCAAAAAATACAAATGCTTCAGACTCCCAATGCGATTTGTCCGTTGTGCGAACGTCCTTTGGACGAGCATCACTGGAATCGAGTCGTAGAAAAAACCAAATCTGAGTACAAAGATACAGAAGGGCAATTGTGGGTAGTTCGAGAACAAATGGCTGTCTCAGACAGAGAAATTCAAGTACTGAGGCAGGAATATCGAGACATATCTCAGCAATTATCTCCTTACGATACTTTACGCGAACAAAGGGGACAATTGGCAGCAAAGTTACAGGCAACAACTGATGTCGAGCAACAGCTACAACAAATTACTGCCCAAAAGCAACAACTAGAGCGATCGCTACAACTCGGTGAGTATGCACCAGACAAACAAGCCGAACTCAAACAGCTAGAGGAATATCTGCAACAACTCAATTACAATGAACAAGACCATGCCCTTGCTCGCAGCGAAGTGGAACGCTGGCGTTGGGCAGAAATTAAACAAGGGCAGATCAAAGACGCCGCCAAACGACAAGCGCAAATAGCAGCACGTAAACCAGAACTTCAGGCACAGATTGCCCAATTACAAACGAGAATAACGCAAGAGGCAACTGAGTCTGAGTGTGCCAAACAAATCGCCAGCCTCGATCGCTATATTGCCGAAATTGGCTATGATACGGAACAGCATAATAACCTCCGCATGGCTGTACGGAAAGCCCAAGCTTGGCAATTACGCTATCAACAACTATTAGCGGCGCAGCAGCAGTATCCGCAACTCAAAAATAGACTCCAAGAATTAGAGGTATCTTTGCAAGCAAGATGGGCTGAACGGCAAAGACTCAAAGGCCAAATTGAAAGTATTGTCCAGCAACTTGAAGATACAGCTAACCCCATCACCCAAATTCAAACTTTAGAGCAGCAGTTGGCAACCCGCAGGCGAGAACTCGATGAACAAATTACCCAGTTGGGGCGTTTAGAGCAGATGGCGCACCAACTGGAAGTGTTACAAAATCAGTACGAGCAACAGCAGCAACAACTGCAAGAAACCAAACAGCAACATCGCGTTTATCAGGAATTAGCGCAAGCGTTTGGTAAAAATGGCATCCAAACACTGATGATAGAAAATGTCTTGCCCCAGTTGGAAGCCGAAACAAATCAATTGCTTTCGCGCCTGAGTGCCAATCAGTTGCATGTACAATTTGTAACACAAAAAGCCGGACGTAACGGGAAATCGACGAAGAAAAATAGCAAGCTGATTGATACCTTAGATATTCTCATTGCCGATGCTAGAGGTACGAGAGCTTATGAAACTTACTCTGGTGGGGAAGCGTTTAGAATTAACTTTGCGATTCGTTTAGCCCTGGCGAAATTATTAGCACAAAGGGCAGGAGCAGCATTGCAGATGTTGATTGTAGATGAAGGCTTTGGTACGCAAGATGCGGAAGGGTGCGATCGCCTAATTGCGGCAATTAATGCGATCGCCCCTGATTTTGCCTGCATTCTCACTGTCACCCATATGCCTCACCTCAAAGAAGCCTTTCAAGCCCGTATTGAAGTCAGTAAAACTCAACAAGGTTCGCAGTTACGTTTGTTGATTTAATATTGGCAGCAGTTATGGTTGATGGTTAGGCTAGTCGCCTAGCTCTGTCAAGGTGAGAAGACTATTTTCCTCTTTGTGTCTTAGTGTCTTATTCGTCCTTTTACCTTTTTACCCCCATCAAAGCCATACACATCCCCCTTTTTTCAGCCGTCTTTACCGATTGGCCGAAACAATGAAAAATTAAAAATTCAAAATGCAAAATTAAGAAGAAATAAAAATTTTTAGTTAGTTTTCGGGTACAAGCCCCTAATTTTAATTATGTAAAAAAAGAAACTGCGAAGCATCATTATTCAAGCCCCCAATTTTAATTGTGGGGATTTCAATTTTGAATTTTGAATTTTGAATTTT
>NZ_JACAEU010000092.1:0-77961 GCF_013388695.1 Fischerella sp. | reverse complement strand
GAAACGCACTGCTATGGATAACAATTATATGGTTCAGGTTCTCAATTGTTTTTTCATTAGCAACACTTTAGATTCTTCTGATTCCTTGTGTCAAGCCTGATTGAGATGCTCTTACCCTGAATTCGTAGTGGGTAATTTAAAGCTCACTACGAACCAATTTTTTTGTGCATTTTTCCTAGAATTATCTGCACTGATTTATTTGTCTGAATCAGATGTATCTTCGGAAATTTCTGGAGGATCGGAAAACCTGTTTTGAGTTCGCTTGCGTCGAGGAATAAAATTTTCTCCCGTAGAATCCTGGACAACACCCTGAGGTAGCGCCTTGTTTGGCTTACTATTGCTTAAATCAGCTGGAGACTGCAAGTAAAGCATTTCTAAATCATTCCCTGCCTTGCGAAATACTTTGACTTGATTGACTAACAGACCTTGAAACAATCGGTAAAATATCAAGCTGAAAATGGCAACTGCTAGCCCCACCGCTGTACTGTACAGAGATTCGCCAATACCAGTAGTTACTCCCGCTGTGGCTTCTGTTCCCAAATCTCCAATCCGAATTGATTCCAAAGACCTAATTAAACCCCAAACTGTACCAAACAATCCCAACAGAGGAGCCACAGCAATTACAAGTTCTAAAACTTTTTCGCCCCGCCGCATCTGAGCCAATTCGGTTTCCGCAGTTGACTCCAGTGCCAGTCGAAATAATTCCGCATTGTTTTTCGGCAGGCTTAAGGGGGCAAAAAGAAATCTGCCTATCGGTTGATCTGTTGCCTGTCTAGCCATGTCCGCAGCGATTCCCCAATCTTGACGAGCCGCTTCTAAAATGCGATCGACAGTTTCCTTTTCCTGGGTCAAAATTCGCAACCAAAACCACAGGCGCTCTAAAACCACACTTAACGACAACACTGAGAAGAAAAGCAACGGCCATACTACTGGCCCAACCTTGCGAAATATATCTAAAATATCCACAGTTTAGGTTTCCTCCGTCTATTCACCGAGCAACTATTCCAAAGCATTTTAATACCAGAGATGAATACACAAACTTCTATAATCGTTTAACTTCTATAGAAAATAATGTAGTAATAGGCAACTGGTAGCATCTTCCAGACATCCTAGGGCGGTTATTCCCACAAGAAGTTCGAGGAATTATTTGTCAGCATTAAAATAACTAGAGGTGAAGGTCATGAAAATTTCAGTTCAATCACTTTATAATTGGTATCGCAGCGTAATTCGCAATCCTAAGTACCGCTGGTGGGTAATTTTAGGAACATTGCTATATTTTGTCAGCCCATTTGATATCGCTCCAGACTTTCTACCCATCGTGGGACAAATTGATGATGTTTTTCTTTTGACGTTGTTGGTAACTGAGGTATCTGGGCTAGTGATTGAAGGCTTTAAAGCGCGTCGGGGTAATATTGACGCTAAAACAGCCAATTCAGCTGAGGATGCTACCTCCAAAGCTACTGTCGATGTTGATGCGGTTTCTGTCAAGTAGTTACAAATACAACATAAAAATTAACAACCCCCTCCTGTTGCTGCGATCGCTGCCTTACTTGGGAAGGGGGATATTTTTTTGGAATATAGTCAAGAGTTAGTGGTTAGTGGTTGGTTGGTGGTTATTTCCAATGCCCAATGCCCTCTTTCCCACTCTCTCACTCTCCCAACCCTATTCCCGTTTAATTACTTATGAGCGATCGCCAAATTATTGGACTGCTACCAGCTGGTGGACAGGCAAAACGCATTTCTCCCTTACCACTGAGCAAAGAATTATATCCAGTCGGATTTCAAGATTTTGGTGAAAAATGTAACTGGCGACCGAAGGTAGTTTGTCAATATCTACTAGAAAAAATGCGACTGGCTGGCATTGATAAGGCATACTTTATACTGCGTCCTGGTAAATGGGATATCCCGGCGTATTTTGGCGATGGCGCAATACTTTCCATGAGTTTGGGTTATCTGATGATGGGTTTGCCTTATGGTGTACCTTTCACCTTGGATCAGGCTTATCCCTTCGTCCGAGATGCTGTGGTAGCCTTGGGTTTTCCTGATATTTTATTTCAGCCAGAGGATGCCTATGTGCGGGTAATAGCACGCCTTGAAACAAGTAAGGCAGATGTGGTTTTGGGATTATTTCCTACCAATCAACCTCAAAAAGCGGGTATGGTTGATTTTGACGAAACAGGTAGAGTCAAACTGATAATTGAAAAGCCGCTTCAGTCGGATTTGCGCTATATGTGGGGTATTGCCGTTTGGACACCTGCCTTTACCCAGTTTCTGCACGAGTATCTCATACCTCTTAAAGCAGATTCTAATTTGTCACAGCTGCCAGAAGTACCGATAGGGAATGTAATTCAAGCTGCTATTAAACAGGGTTTTCACGTAGCAGCGGAAGTGTTTGCTGATGGAAGTTACCTAGATATTGGTACACCTAATGATTTAGTGAGGGCTGTACAGCAGTTGAGTGGTAATATTTAAACGCAGAGGCACGCAGAGGGGAACGCAGAGGCACGCAGAGTTAGAGGTTATTGGCTATGCGTTTTATACCTTCTCTGAGGTGGAGGACGTTAAAGTTGATGAGAAGACCAAGTTTACAGTTTGCTAGTTTGAGGTAAGTGAGGAGTTGAACGGAATGTATTGGTTTCAACGATTCTACAGATTTAATCTCTACAATTACTTTATTTTCTACTTTCAAATCTAATCTATAAACACAATCCATTTGCACTGAGTCGTAAACCAGAGGTAAAGGAATTTGTTTGCCAACATTCAATCCTGTTTTCTTCAACTCGTAATACAAACATTCTTCGTAAGCTGACTCCAACAAACCTGCTCCTAAAATCGTATGCACTCTCATCGCACAACCAATAATCACTCCACTCAACTCATTTTCTATCATCTGAGCTTGAACTTATGCGTTTCAAAAATCTACTACTCTTAATTTGCCCAAAATTTGCATAAGTCAAATCACCTCAATAAAAATTTTGAAAGCGCAGAGAAATCTAAAAAACTCTGCGTTCCTCTGCGTGCCTCTGCGTTTAATAATCTTTCACAAACTCTGTCAAGAACCTAAATGCCTTCACAACATAATTAGCGCATTCTCTAGGAGAAGTATTGTAAAACGATGGCCATGCACTAGCTTTATCCTCATCATAGCGATCGCCCCTTTCCGGATGTCTATCTAACCATGCTAGTCTGACGGCATGACCGATTAACACATCCAAGACTATATATTCTTCGATTTGCAAGCTTGGGTTATTAGAAGCGATCGCTGCTAATTCCATCAATGTTTCAATATTGACTTGGCGGTACTCTGGGGCTTCAATTTTATTTAGTAGATGCTCTATTTGCAAGGCAAAATTCTTTTCCCCTGCTGTCATCTCCGATATCATCACCTCACTATCCAAGCGATTGCGGCGCTCTAGTTTATCGCCAATTACTAAGCCCTTGCAATGATGCATTAACAGCCAAACTTGCTGAAAAAAGTCTTTTGGCACGCGTCCCGTTGCTCCCTCGGCTTGGCGGAACCGCCGCCAGCCACCTGCTTGTACTTCTATGTCCTCGATCGCTGCTGGTTGCACTACCCAATCAATATCACTTTCTTTTTGTTTGACGTGCAGTGATTCTTGCTGGCGCAATAGCTTACTCATATCGACGTATTCACTTAATACCTGACGTAAGCGTGTTTTCACCTCAAAGGGTGAAAGTTGCATTAGTGTTTCGTATGCCTCATCTTGAGTAACTTTTAACTCCTGTGCTAGTTCGCTGGTAATCAACAAAATCAGATAACCAACTCTGAGGGTGAGTAGTCCTTTAAAGAGTTCGGATTCTGATTTAATTAATGTACTCAGATAAATGAGGATTTCTTGAGTCAAAACGCGATCGCGAATGTCTTCTCGACAAAAATGATTGATTTTCTCAACAATTTCACTGTGAGACAGTGGCACAGTTATTAACGACGCTTCACTGTAAGCTTTACCGACTGCGATTTGTTTACCTCGGACGACAATACTCGTCACTACGTCCGACAAAGCGATGTATGCCATCTGCTGCAACCCTGCTGCACGACGCACAACCGCCCAAATTCCCAATTCCGCAGCCTTGGTGTAGACTTCATCGAGTAAATTCTCTACGGTAACAGGATTATTTGGCCCGCCAAAACCAGTATCAAACTCTAGTCCTTGCAAACGAGTTAACGTCTGCAATAACTCGATTTGCTCATAAATATTTTCTGAGGAACGCAAATAACCAAGCAGCAATCCTAAGTTGGTTTCGCACTCCACCTGGAATTCTTGGGTATGCTTTAAAGGCCAGTTCTTATCTGGATGGAAGGCTAGATACGCGCAGCGAGGTTTAGCATCTTTGACTGAAGACAAGGAAAATTCAAACTCTGGCAGAAAATCAAGTCGTTCGATCGCAGCTGTTAAGAGTAGCTGATTGAGTCGTCCTAATTTTACCTGCACACCGTTGCAAACACCATCTTTGAGTTCTTGCATCAGGTTAAGCAATGCTTCAGAACCTGTTTCTAGCATAGTGTGTGTCAACATTAAGGTTAGGGTGGGACGCCCTAAATCGCTCCAATACTTTTGAATGTAAGCAAGTTCACCCCGTAGTTGTGCGATCAGAAAATGGTAATCGAGGGTTAAGTAGAACTGTTGGGAATCTAAAAATGAGGGCAAGAATACTACAGTTTCGTTACCAATGCGAAAAATTCTGGATGTTGTCAAACTCCGGGGACGACGTGGCGGACGTCCGGTTAAACCGAGTTTGTCGCTGCGTCCAATTTGGGCATAAATGGCGATGAAATCATCGGGTTGGCGAATTTGAATTGGTTCTACTTGCTTGGGTGTTTGTGTTTCAATGCCGTGAACTTCCAGTTTTGCCTGTAAATCTTCATCTTCCGCTAGCAAGGCGATTTGTACTAAACGTTCCCGGTGTCTGTCCATGCGTAAGTGTCGTCCCAAGGGATCGATATCCCCGACGGCGATTAATCCTTCACTTAGCATTTGCCCGAGGTAATACAAACTCTGCGCCCACACTAGGGGGATATTTTCATTAGGTAAGCGTGGCTGGGTGTGGGGTGCTAGTTTCTCCGCTTCTATATACTCGGCTGGAACGTAATAAAGTTCTGGCAATAAACCCAAGCCATCACGTTCGACAACTAAAGACTCTAAACACTCTTGATAATATTTAGCTAGTTCTTTATCGCCGCGAAATAGCCCATCCAGAACTAAATATGTGAAAAATAGGGGCCATTCAGATTCGATATTTTCAAATTGCTTGAGTTCCCACGGTTCGTAGTGCAAGCGCTTGGTATCTTCTAAAACGGTTTGGTGTCCATCGCGCAGAAAACGCTTGCAACCATATTTGCCTGCGAGTTTTGCGATCGCGTCGTTGCGAGTGCGATCGCGCAGTTGCACATCTTCGACTGCAAAGGCTGGAAAACTAATTATACTCAACAGCGCTGCATCAATTTCTTTGGAGGCAGATTCTCTTGGTAGCAAGGATTCTAGAGTAATTCTGGCGCGGGCAATTTCATCTGGCAACACGTGAATTACTGATGCATGACTGCCACGCACACCAAATAAATCCAGTCCATCAATCGCTTCTAAAGCGGCTTTTGCCATGCCTATGGAACTGGCGTTTAGTTCGGCATTGCCATGATTAATTTTATTGCCCCGTTCCCAAATCCCATAATCTGGTGTGCGATAAGCTCTACCAATGTAGTAAACCAAATTTTGTACGAAGTTTACTTCATCAAGAGTATAAATTATTTGCAATCCGGAAGAAGTCATCTGTGCCAGCATCAGCACAAATATCGATGTCGCATCCAGTTGCAAATGTCCCCATTCATCATCACCGACAACGATGTCTCCTGTAGCGGTGTTGTACTTAGCATGTAAAGCATCTAACGGTGATTGAGTGTGTTTAAATTGCTCTACTTTATGCGCCTGTCGCATCATCGCGAATAGCAAACCCCGCATGAGTTTGACGACGCTGTGTTCTAATTCGTAGGCGCGTCCCTTGTCTTCATCAACCTTGCGGTATGCCAGTGCCAATCCCCAAACTGCCAAAATACTGTAAACGTTATCACGTACCCAAGCATCAGTGTAATCACCGTGGGCTGTGATTGCTGTACTTGCAGGTAGCAAACCAGTAATCGGATTTTGACGTGCCAAGATAATTGTCTTGATTTGCTGATAATAATACTCTAGGCGAGCTTGCAATTGGGAAGCTGTTTTCATGATTTGACTAGAGAGTAGATTCCGGAAAATAACCCTGTGACTGTGAAGTTAGTTATGTAAGCAAAGCCAGAACAAATTATGTAATAGGCGATCGCACTATAGCTTCGGTTAAGGGATGAGCTTATTATCTCTTGTTAATAGCTATCTTGAAAACAAGGAAGAGGAAGTAAGGCAAAATGCGTAAGAATTTTCATTTATTTATTGGTTATTAATTTCTATTAGCATATACTCGCATTTACCATTTATCCAAATCTTTCTGATTCGTATATTTTTTTACTATTCCTTTAATTGTTTTTGATAATTTTAGAATAATAAAAATTATCTCTAATAGCAAGAGAAATAGAAAATAAGTCAAACGTTATAGTTATTTGATTTCTTAAAAGCTTTAATTTAGGAGAAAGAGTATAACAAGGGGGTAATTATGTCTGTGCGTTATAACGAAAATAATTCGCCATTAGTAAAAGTTGTATACTCTCAAATTAAAGTTAACGGCAAAATCGAGCTAGTACCAATGGAATTATACGCTGATGGAAAGCTCAAGCGGTGCAATGGCGAGATACAGCAATAATTCTCCGGTTTATTTATGAATTTGTGAGACTGAATTTGCATGTATAATTTCTTGTTAGTTGGGTAATAAGCAGTCGCAGCTTGCTTATTCAACAAAATCTAGTTTGCCAAAACCATACTTAGAAATAGGGATTAATAGCTAGAAGCGAGGGAAGATAATTTTTTATACTTTGCTAGAGGTATCAGGACTTAGTCTTGCTAAATTATATTGACTGTCCTCTGATCAAAAAACTGTTAAATTTAACATCTTTCACCAGTTCTAAACAAGCCCACCACCATCGTTATCAGGTTGAACCTAGTAACAATAATTAGAGCCAGATCTCTCCCACTCAGTTCAGCATTCTCCTCTTCGAGGAGAATATTTTCCATATTTTTCAGGTATAAAAACGCCACGATAAAAATGTATGCTGAATCCATCAGCAAATGCATTGCTGGCTCTTTTTATATGTCAAATCTAAATTTGGATAGCTCGCCACATACAACTCAAATAAACAAGTCCGATCGGAACAAAGTTATCTCAGTAATCAGCAATTGACTATCAAAATAAACACGATACGGGAAAAAGAACTGATTTAGCTGTTTAATAACAGTTTTGTACCATTTTTAATCAAAGCTTTAAGGTAGGTAATGGTAAGAATTGCTTCTATTCAGACTTTCAAGAACGGTAGAATCGCCCAACTCGTGTCTGTGTATCTCAAAACAATGACTCATTCTGAGGTAGTAGATATTTTGTCTTTGTAAAGTTTAAAAATTAATCCTGAGATGAGCTTGACACAATTGCTAGCAGTAGTAGAATCTACTCAAAGTAATCAAAAAAAATCAGGGCAATTGAGTGGATGGTTTGTGCGTAGTGTCACAGAATCTCCACTCTGGCGCTTAGCATCTACCGGATTACCTAGTTCCGGGTTAGGATTATGACTAGCGATGCCTTGATTGGTCATCGATGTTGAATTTCTAAGATTTTATGGACCAAAGTCCACAAGACGGCAGTACTATCCTCCTCTAAGCTGGTGAGCTTGTCTCCCAGCGCGGGGGAGACATTGGGAGGTTTATTATGCTTGTACAGGACGTTCGCAATTCTGTCATTGACGTCGCTGACTTAAATCAGCTGAAATGGGATTTAAATCGTTTACAACCCGTTGATGTGGGGGAGTACATTACGCAATTGCCCAGCAAACAACGGGCGATCGCATTCCGTCTACTCAACAAAAATCAGGCGACTGATGTTTTTGAATATCTACCTCTGGAAGTGCGGGAAGAATTAATCAATTCTCTACAAGATGTGCAGGTAGTACAAATCATCGAAGCAATGAGTCCCGACGATCGGGCAGAATTGTTTGATGAGTTGCCCGCGAAGGTTGTCAGACGATTATTACAGCAACTTAGTCCAGAACAACGACAAGCTACAGCAACAATTCTTGGCTATCCCGAAGGTACTGCTGGACGGGTAATGACTACAGAATATGTGCGGTTGAGGGAAGGATTGACTGTAGGTGAAGCTTTGAGAAAAATTCGCCTGCAAGATGAAGATAAGGAGACGATTTACTACGCCTACGTTACAGACGATAACCGCAAATTGATCAGCGTTGTTTCCTTGCGGCAGTTACTGTTTACTTTTCCTGATGTCTATATTCGAGATATAGCTGGCGATCGCGTCGTCAGAGTCAGAACGGAAACACCCCAAGAAGAAGTCGCCCGCATCATGAAGCGTTATGACTTAATCGCTTTACCTGTGGTTGACCGGGAAGACAGATTAGTCGGTATTATCACAATTGATGACGTGGTTGATATTCTGGAGGAAGAAGCCACAGAAGACATTCAAAAGCTGGCGGGTGTGAGTGGTGGAGATGAAGCTGCCTTATCGCCTCCTTTGATGACAATCAAGAAGCGCCTACCGTGGCTGTTTGGAATTATGTTGCTGTACATCGGGGCATCTAGTGCGATCGCGCCGTTTCAATCTACGATTGCAATGGTTCCGGTACTGGCTGTAATTATGCCCTTGTTCTCCAATACGGGCGGTACTGTTGGCATTCAAGCTTTAACAGTGACTATCCGCGGACTTGGTGTGGGAGAGGTAACACCCAAGGATACTCTGAAAATTCTTCGTAAGGAACTTACGGCAGGACTAGGTACAGCTTTAGCATTGGGTATGACTATGATTTGTCTTTCCCTAATTTGGGCACCTCCTCAAGAACGTTGGGTGTCATTAATTGCTGGAACGGTGATGGCAACAAATACGCTGGTAGCTGTCACTCTCGGAACTTTGTTACCAATGGGCTTAAAGCGTCTGAAACTCGATCCCGCCCTAGTTAGTGGACCGTTAGTGACTACAATGCTGGATGCGATTGGGTTCGTGATTTTCTTAACACTGATTTCTACAGCTTTGCGTGTTTTTCAGTTAAAGTCTTGAGCTCTACCATCTCTCCATAGTTATTACCGCGCTGCAACTGCCAATAATCCTCCCAATATCTTTGGGAGGATTATCTTTTATCTGTTTCCCTGACTACAGCGCCTCCGGTGGGGAAATATCAGGCCCAACAGTAATACCAGCATTACTAGACTTGATTCCTGGTATAGTAGTTGGTTCTTGTTGCTTGAGTGACTCCGAAACTGAAGAAGAAGTTGGAGTAGTAGTAAACGCATCTTGATTGATCTGTCTGTTAGTATCCCCTTGCTGCGACACTATCGACAATCCTCCTAGGGCACTAGCCACAAGCGCTGTATAACCTACATACAAATGTATGGGGCGGATTTCCAATCCCAATCCCTTAGAACTCTTTTTAGACTCATACCAAGAGGGCAAAATAGATTTTACTGGTTCGGATTTTGGTAAAGAAGCGGCTAAAGCTGTGCCATTTAGTCCCAAAGCATTTCCCATCACGCGGATAAAACCGCGCACAAATACATCTTCTGGTAGTAACTCCCAATTTCCGTTCTCTATTGCTTCCATTTGATGCACAGGTACATGAGTGTAAACGTTGAGTTGGTATAGAGAAAGATTTTGAGACTCGCGAACCTGCCGGAGTCGTTGCCCAACTTGACGCAGACACTCTGCGCGTTGTTGTAATGCTGTTTGTTTGGTTAGTTCAGCTTTGGAAATTTTCTTATTCTTGAGCCATGCCAACGGTGTTTTCGCGATCGCAGCGTTCTCTGTGGATATTACTTTTTTTTTAGTTATATTTGCTACTAAATCAGCTTGTGACGACAAGTTATCTATTCCAGTATTTTCTCTGTTAATTTTCGTATTAAATTTAGTGTTTGTTAAACACTGTAATAAGTCATTGGAATTATCTTGTGGTACATCTTGTGAAAAATTGGTCGTTTCTATTTGTTGTTGATGATCTGTTGTTTTTTCAACAGTTTTTTCAACTTTTCGATATTGTTGGACAAGTTGTCGAAATGCTAAACCGATTGCTTCTCTACCTACAGCTTTTAATAACATCTTGCCTTGTTCTGCCGAATCCCCAAATAATTGTTGTATACTAGCCAAGGCATGGCGATACACTTGAGAGCAATGCAATTCTGCTTCTATTTCTCCCAAAAGCGATCGCAAGTCATCTTGAGAAATTTCAATAGTAGGATTGCCCAAAATTTGTAAAAAGTACATCGGTGTGGTAGCCATTATTAGAAGTCTCTTTTAGTAATAAAGCAAAGGAAAGTTATATCTGTATCATTTCTTCTATCTTTATGCCCACAGTTCCGGACTATTAGGGATCAATTTTGTGCTGATTTGAGATCAACAGCACAGAGATTAACTACCTAGGGGATTGTAATTTTTTTCTAAAAATTTCATGAGGTATGGAGAAAAGATTTTGAAACTTACGAAAAGCAGAGTCACTCATTTCGCAAATAATTAGAAAGCAGAAGGGAAAAAGCTTTTCCTGAAATGGTTTTACTGACTGATATTTTAGGTTTAATTATGTCTACTTACTTATAAAGATTTTAATAACATCTGGTATACAAAATTTTATTGTTTTCATTAGTAAAATATATTAATCAAGCATCAAAAATGCGATCTGCTTTTATGTGTCATATAATTTACCTTGCTTGTCGAACAAAAATTCGTACTGCTCGTAGATATTCCGCAGGAGCGACTTCTGCAACGTTGTTATGTTCTGCGTCAGGAACTATGAGTAATTTTTTCGGTTCTGGAGCAGCAGCATAAAGTTTTTGACTCATAAAAGCAGGCACAATTGAATCAGCAATGCCGTGAATGAATAAAACGGGCATTTTTAACTTAGGTACTTTTTTGATTGATTCAAACCGCTGCGTCAGTATCAGATCGACAGGAAACATCCAAAAAAGGTTCCGATGAGCTACTACCTCGCGAACTGAGGTAAAAGAGCTTTCCACAATTAATCCAGCAGCTTCTGGCTGTTTGACAGCTAAATCAATTGCTATTGCACCACCCAGAGAATGCCCGTAGATAAAAATTTGACTAGGTGAAATCTTGCGTTGCTGTACTAAATAATCCCAAGCTATGGCAGCATCTTGATAAACACGCATTTCATTGGGAAAACGACCTTGACTGCGACCGTAACCCCGATAATCAATTAGTAATACTGAAAACCCCTGTTGATAAAATCGATTGGCGTGGGCAATGTTTGCGCCAATATTGATACCGTTACCATGCAGATACAACAGCACTTTTCCATCGGATTTATTTGTGCAAAGCCACCAACTGTGGATATATTCCACTTTTTGCGATCTTATTCTTACAGGTATCCAAACTTCTTCATAAGGTAAATTTAAAAACTCTGGTGTAGTTTCAATTACTGAGGATGGAAAAAAGATAAATTGTGGTTGCCGAAAAAAAATCAGTATACAAACAGCACAGTAAACTAAAACTACAACTACACCAGTCCAAATGAGCGGATAAATAAACAATTGTATTGTATGTTGCAGCTTCCTTCTCAACATGCGAGTATTTATGTATACAATATAGTCGCCAAAATTTGCGATTGTATCATTTCACAATTAACATTTTGTATCAAAAAAATTATGATTGAAAAGTTTAATAAATAAAAAATAGTAGATTTCAGTAAATTTTGGGAGATGACAGTGACGTCGTTCAATGAGGCTCAACAAGAGCAACTCAAGGAAATAGGGGCATATTTACGACAGATTCGACAAGAAAAATCTGTACGTATAGAGCAAATAACAGCTCAAACTCTGATTAGACAAGCTTTTTTAGAAGCTTTGGAAGAAGGTAGATATGAAGACTTACCCGAACCTGTCTTTGTTCAAGGATTTATCCGCCGCTATGGAGATGCCTTGGGGCTAGATGGTACAGCTTTAGCTAAAAATTTTGCAATTAATTTTTTCCTTCTTGACTCTGGTAATGCTGGTAATGATAGTAAGAATTCAAAACAAAACTCAAATATCTCAAATATACATATTCCTCTTGTCGTCCCCTATGTAATACTATTAGCTGTTGCTTCTTTCTTACTATTTTTTCGACTCAATCCAAAAAATCCAGCCGATTCTGTTGCTAGCAACCAAAAACTCAAAGCCTCTTCAGAAAAAACAGTACCTACACCCATAGCTTCACTACCAGAAACACCTGCTCCCACTCCAGCACCAATAGCTTCATCATTAGAAATATCCCCTTCTACACCAGAAACACCTGCTCCCACTCCAACAGCTACAGCTTCATCACCGGAAGCACTCCCTTCTAACCTCATAGCTTCCCCAGTCGAAGTAACCATTGAGCTTCAAGGCGAATCATGGGTACGAGTGAAAGCAGATGGCAAAACAGCGTTTGAGGGGACTTTAAACAAGGGAGAACGAAAAACTTGGACAGCAAACAAGCAATTGACTATACTCTCTGGAAATGCAGGTGCAGTATTGATTTCTGCGAACAATAACGAACGTAAACCTTTAGGAGGTTTAGGGAGTATTAAGCAAGTGACTTTTACTCCTGAAACAGTCCAGAGTCAATAGTCATTTGTTATTTGTAATAACATAAGTACAACATTGCATAAGGTAGTACGCGAAATTTTTGCACCAAGACTCTGCGACCCTCTGCGCTTACCTTTGCGCCCCTCTGCGTTTATAAAATCGCTACCTTTTTGTGCAAAGCTGTATTAAGAAACGATTAAATTTGAGGCGGCATACGCAGATGCCATGATGTTGATTGCTCATATGCGTAAGCCACCTGAAAAAGCTGGTCTTCTCGCAGTGGCTTACCAATTAGCTGCAAACCAATCGGTAATCCATTGTCATCAAAGCCACACGGCACACTTATACCTGGTAAACCTGCAAGATTCACGGGTATAGTCATCAAGTCAACTAAGTACATGCTGAGAGGATCGGCAGTTTTTTCTCCCGCCTTGAATGCTGTGGTGGGAACTGTAGGACAGGCTAAGACATGAACTTGTTCAAAAGCTTTTTCAAAGTCTTCTTTAATAAGAGTGCGTACTTTTTGTGCTTTTAAATAATAAGCATCGTAATAGCCAGCAGAGAGAGCGTAGGTTCCCAGCATAATTCGGCGTTTCACTTCTGCACCGAAACCAGTAGCACGAGTACGGGTGTACATCTCTATTAAGTTTTCCGTATCAGCAGCACGGTAGCCATACTTGACACCATCGTAACGAGCCAGATTTGCTGAAGCTTCCGAAGGAGCAATAATGTAGTAGCTGGGTAAACCATAGCGGAAGCGAGGACAGGAAACTACATGAATTTCTGCACCCAAGGATTGTAGCTGATCGAGTGCTTTGGTAATTGCTTGCTCAACTTGTGAATCTAAGCCTTCACCAAAAGTTTCTTTAATGATGCCTATTCTGAGTTGTCCTCTGGGTTTGAGATCTGGTTTTAAGACTGAGAGGTAATCGGGAATGGGAACTTTCAAGCTAGTGGAGTCTTTGGGATCGTGACCGGCGATCGCCTGCAATAATATTGCAGCATCCTCAACACTGCGCGCAAACGGCCCGATTTGATCCAAAGACGAAGCAAACGCCACCAAACCGTAACGAGAAACTAGTCCGTAGGTTGGTTTGATACCCACCACACCGCAAAAAGAAGCTGGTTGGCGAATCGAACCGCCAGTATCAGAACCAAGGGAAACAGTACATTCTCCTGCTGCTACCGCCGCCGCTGAACCACCAGAAGAACCACCCGAAACCCTTGACAAATCCCAAGGATTGGCAGTGAAACCGAAGGCAGAGGTTTCTGTAGAACCGCCCATTGCAAACTCATCCAGATTGGTTTTGCCTACCATGACTGCATCGGCATCTGCCAATTTTTGTGTCACAGTTGATTCATAAGGCGGTACAAAATTTTCCAAAATCCGAGAAGCGCAGGTAGTGGTAATTCCCTTGGTGCATAGATTGTCTTTGATGCCAATGGGAATGCCTGCCAACAAGCCAATTTCTTCTCCAGCGGCGATTTTAGCATCCACAGCCCGCGCTTTTTCTAACGCCTGTTCGGCAGTTACGCACAAGAAACTGTGCAATTTCGGCTCTAACGCTTGAATACGGTCTAAAGCTTCTTGAGTAATTTCTACGGCAGAACGTTCTTTGGTGACTAACTGCTTGTGCAACTCGCGGATGGATGCCATAATTGCTTCCTTTGTGACTCAAGTCCTTGATTTTAGTACAGTTTAATAATTTCTGTTCAGTTGATTTCAGCCGCACAAACAGCTTGGATGGCGGCTTGCATTAGATTAATATGTATTCCACACCAAACAATTCTATAAACTTGTTTATTTTAAAGATTTTCATAGAGTGGTGAACAATGGTGAAAATTGTAACACGCAGATCGCTAGGCACACAGAACGTATATGACATTGGAGTAGAGAGCGACCATAATTTTGTCATCAAAAATGGTTTGGTAGCTTCCAATTGTTTCAACAAATCTCACTCCACAGCTTACGGTTATGTAACATATCAAACTGCGTATTTAAAAGCTAATTATCCTTTGGAATATATGGCGGCACTGTTGACAGCTAACAGTGGCGATACAGATAAGGTGCAGAAATATATTGCTACCTGTACCAATATGGGTATTCAAATAGACCCACCAGATATTAATCGCTCTGGCGTAGATTTTACTCCCGCGGGTGGCAAGGTTTTGTTTGGATTGTCGGCTGTGCGGAACGTGGGACAAAGTGCGATCGCTTCTATTTTAGAAGCCAGAGAAAGCGGGGATGAGTTTAAATCCTTGGCTGATTTTTGCGATCGCGTCGATCTGGGTGCTGTTAACCGCCGTACTTTAGAATCACTAATTTATTGTGGAGCCTTTGACAAAATTGACTCAAACCGCAACCAGTTACTTCACGACTTGCCCCTAGTTTACGACTGGGCACAATCTCGTGCCAAAGATAGAGCTACCGGTCAGGGAAACCTCTTTGATTTATTAGGTGGTGGATTCTCTAATATTAATAATAACAATCAAGCTCAAAACAGTTTTGACATTGCACCGAAAGCCAAACCTGTTCCTGATTTACCTCCCCAAGAAAAGTTACGCAGAGAAAAAGAATTATTAGGTTTTTATGTATCAGACCATCCACTCAAATCTATACGAAACTCAGCGCGCGTCCTAGCACCAATTAACCTTTCACAACTGAGCGATCAAAAAGAAGATACAGTAATTTGTGCCGTGGTTATGCTCAACAATGTGAAAAAAGTGATCACCAAAAAGGGCGATCCAATGGCAATTTTACAAATAGAAGATTTAACTTCACAATCAGAAGCAGTAGCATTTCCTAAATCTTACGAACGCATTAGTTCACTGTTACAAGTTGATGCCAGATTAATAATTTGGGGTAAAGTAGATCGACGAGACGACCAAACTCAATTTATTGTTGAAGATGCTGAGCCGGTAGAAACAGTACAGATGGTGATGGTGGAATTGAGCACTCAACAAGCAGCGACTATTGAAGAACAGCATCGCTTGCGAACAATTCTGCAAGAACAATCAGGGGATAAAGAAAAAGCAAAAGTACCGATAATAGGAATTGTCCAGGCTGGGAACTCTCGTCATCTTGTCCGTTTTGGACGACAATTTTGGGTGCAAGATTCTAGAAGTACTGTTCTGGCTTTGCAAAACGCCAGGTTCCTTGCTCATGTACAACCGCTTATTAATACCTAAAATATATAAGTAAAAAATAATACTTTTATTGATTTTTGATAAAAAGAAACAAGCTTTTATCTCTAATGTTTGCATTGGTTCATAGGCTATATTTTTCTCTTGTCTCCGTCATCAGTAATTTAGCTTATCTATTAGAGGTTTTATAGTTTTTTTCGTTACTTATGCGGATGATCCTCTCCTAGAGAAAATGGTATTTTTTTATGCCATGAGGATAAATGCAACAACCAGGGCAAGGAGCAAATATTTAATGACTGCAGATGCGCTAGGTCAATTTGTTGCATACTGCAAAAAAATTCAACCCCAAACTCAAGAAGAAATAAAAAGATTTTTTGAGGGGGTTGTTGGGTTTCCTTATGACAAGGAACTCTTATTGCAAGCGTACTTATTTTTGAATAACAAAAATTTATTTCCGACCTGCGCTGAATTGCTGTTATTTGAAAAGTCTCCTATTGCCGACTATACAGATTTAGGTAAGTGTGATTTTGTCTACCTTACATCTCAAAACAAATTGTTTTTAATTGAAACTAAATTTATTGATACGGAGGCAACAGGGGCAACAGAAAGAAAAAGAAGAAACAAGCACAGAAATAAAGTATTTGAACAGGCGATCACTTTAAAGCACCGATTTAGTGAATATTGGAATATCAAATTAGAGGAGTTAGAATGCGGTGTTTTTACAACAGATCCAGAGGTTGATTGGCGGGGAAATGACATGAATGTCATTACCAAGTCAATATCTATTGATAAACTCGAATATTGGCGGAAAAATTATCCAATCATAATATAGTCGCGTCACTGCAACCACAACTCATGGGATAGGTGCAAATACAAGGCGCTTCTCAGTAATAGTATTGGTAAACAAATCTTAAGTTACCAATATTCATACAAAACTCACAGTTTGAACTGTAAAAGTTATGCTGATCTAAGTGGTAGCAGGAATATTTTTCTAGGTTGCCACTCTTGTACACCACCATAACTAAACTGCCCCAAGGGTTGCACTCTCAGACAACGAGAATGCAACACTAGGGACGAGAAGCGCACACAAGAGGTAAAAAGAAGGTGTTAAGGACACTTTTGGTCATTGCCATTGGTTTCTTGCCGTCCCTATTCTCCCTGTGGTTGATGCGTAAAACCCAGGCAAGAATGCGATCGCACCTCAGACGTGTTGCTATGAATTTTCCTCGGGAGCAGATTCAGGTAAACACTAGACCTCCGGAACCCAGCGATCGTTATTACTTAGAAGGAGTAGGTTATCTCATTGGTGATATCAGTTGTCGATATAATGCTCGTTCTGGCTATCTGCGTTGTGCTGTTAATCCCAGTGGGCCGTGTGAGGGTTGCCGTTACTATGAACCTAAGGAACCCACCAAATGAGGTCTTACTTCTTCCGCTCTTTTTCTAATTCATGGACTTTTTAAGGATAAAGTTAAATTTTTTCTTTGGTAAATCAGCGTTATAGCCAATTTCCACGTCTTCTTTGCAAAGGTATTACCTCTGCTTCGCTACTCTCCCTTGCTACTCGAATCAACAATCCTGCTGCTATTAAACTAGCAATCATGGAATTACCACCATAACTAAACATAGGTAATGGCAAACCAGTAGTTGGCAAGGCACCTGTAGCAACACCTATATGGAGTAATGATTGTCCTACCATCAAAATTGTCACACCGATCGCCACCAGTCGATGTATGGGATGGGTTGTCTTGAGGGCAACAATTAATCCCAAAGTGGCAAATATAGCTAACATCAGTAACAGCACCATACTGCCAACAAAGCCAAATTCTTCAGCAAATACCGCAAAAATAAAATCGGTATCCTGAATTGGTAAATAAAATTGTTTTTGTTGAGAAAGTCCAAAACCAGCACCCCAAGTACGGCCGGAACCTATTGCCAGTAAACTTTGTACTAGCTGATAACCATCTCCAGTAGGATCGGCCCAAGGATTGAGGAAAGACATCACACGTTTGCGCTGATACTCCTTGATACTAATACTGAGTAACGCTAACAGCACTCCTCCAACTGCTGTTCCTCCCAAGTATTTGTAAGGCAAGCCAGCAGCTAAAGCAATTAACCAAATAGTCATACCGCAGAGTGCAGTTGTACTCAAGTTAGGCTGTGCCAAAATCCCCAAAATCACAAGACCAAAAACACCTAACCAAGCAAAGCGAATAGACCAACTCAGTTTATCCCACTGACCAAAAAGTCGCGCACTTTGTAGCACCAGAAAGGGCTTAATTAATTCAGAAGGTTGCAGCGGAATCGGCCCTACTAGCCTACGCGCTGCACCAAGCTCATTCTTTCCCACTCCTGGAATCATAGTGACGAAAATCAGCACCAATAGCAGGAATACAAACCAATGGGATACTCCCAAAATCCTATGCAGGGGTAAATTAACAATGATGTTGAACAATATTAAGGCTACTAACACCCACAGGAGTTGGCGCTTAAAGTAATACAGCCCATCATCATGATTGACATCAGCAACGGGATAGGAGGCTGAAAACAGCATTATTAAGCCTATAAACAGCCAAACTAATGTTAACCAGCGCAACAGGCGCGCCTCTAATGCCCACTCGGACACAGAGTTATCAAATAATGGAATTAGGCGGCGTAAATTCACGTGTTATACCGAATCAATAGCATCCGCAATATTTTGTACGTGGTAGATTTTAGCAGCCCTTTTATTTTGGCGATCGCACAGTCGTGTGAAAGCGATCGCTACCAAGGGTACACCCACAGCCCCACATTCGTAAACGGTGTTGTAATCGGCACTTTCCACTACGTGATGAAAAGAAGGGTAAGTGACTTCTTTGATGCAGATACTAAATAAAATTTAAGTATACAGAATGATACAACTTTGAAGGATATTTAGATAACACAACTCAGCGATCTAATATCATTCACTGTTTGTCTGTCCACCGATATAGGAATTTCAATGCAGAACTCGCTTCCCTGACCCGGTTCTGATACGCATGTCAGTTTTCCTCCGTGTTTTTCAACAACAATTTGATAGCTAATCGATAAGCCTAGCCCTGTCCCCTTACCTACTGGCTTAGTTGTAAAAAATGGATCAAACAGTTTTGCCTTAACTGCTTCAGTCATCCCTGGGCCATTGTCAGCAATTCGGATTGCAATATAGCTTGTTTCTAAAACTTCTGTAGTAATTGTAATTGTATTAAAATTATCTTGAATTCCTATACTAGAATCTTTTATGTTATTGCTCTCAATAGCATCAATAGCATTACTAATAATATTCATGAAGACTTGGTTTAATTGTCCAGGATAACACTCTATTAAAGGTAAATTACCGTAGTTTTTTACTATTTCTATACCTGGTTTATCACCTTTGGCTTTGAAGCGGTTTTGTAAAATCAGCAGAGTACTCTCAATACCTTCGTGAAGATTAACCCTTTTCACCTCTGCTTCATCAAGACGAGAGAAGTTGCGAAGAGAGCACACAATGTCCCTGATCCGTTCTGCCCCTATTCTCATAGAATTTATCGTTTTGGGTAAATCTTCAAGTATATAATCTAATTCATTTTTACGAATGTAATCTTGTATTTTTGGCACGATATGAAAATTAAATGTTTTATATAAAATTAATAACTTCAATAGGTCTTGAGTATATTGTTCAACATAATCTAAATTGGCGTAAATAAAATTTACAGGATTGTTAATTTCGTGAGCAATCCCTGCTACCAACTGACCTAGACTGGACATTTTCTCAGCTTGTATTAATTGGGCTTGAGTATGCCGTAATTCTCTGAGAGATTGTTCTAGTTTTTGGGCTTGTTCTTCAGCAACTTTAGCCAAATTTTCTTGTATTGCCAGAGCACGCTGTAATTCTGCCCGCTGCTTAGTTAGTTCTGTTGTTAACTTTTCAGCATCAGCCAGAGCAGAATTCTTTGCTTGTAGTAGGAATAAAAAATCAACAATTGGATCGTGAATGGCAAAGTCTTTTAATTTGATATTTAGAGGAATGAGATTAGCAGCATCAGTAATCCAGGGAGAACAAAGAAAAAATATCAATTCCTCTTCTGGTTGATATACCATTTGACCTTTGAGTTGCATTCCATTGCGGAGAAACTCCAATATGAAAAGAGCGTGAGTTTGTTTTTTAATAGCATCAAATTCAACTGTGACCTTAGGGCGATTGATTTGAAAATACTGCTCAATTTTGCTTCCTATTATTTGTTCGCCACTAATGCGCTCTAGAACAGCACCAGCTTGTAAAATTTCTCGTTGGCGGTTAAATACAAAGTGGAATGGAAAAGCTTTTGTAAATAATTCTGGCGAAAGACTCAGATGAGGAGAAACCATACATACTGACCTCACTGTGGTTTATACTTCACTAAAAATTCATCATGATCTGCGCCTTCATTCCTACTTTGGGTTTGGGTAATATCAACTTCTGTATCAAACCTTTTTCCTAATCCCTTGACTAAACCTATTACCATTGGCGTCAGTCCTTCTCGGGTTGAGCGATAATGTAAGTTCAGAGACTCTTCTTCTGTATCAGTACATTCAAAAGATGGGGGCATTAGCTTAGGAAAACTAATTCCCACACGAGCATGAAGATGGTCAAGGTTTTCCAGGAATTCAGGTAGGTTATCTCCGCTCATATCCATCAGTTCGCCGTAGCCTTCATCTGCTGTGTACTGTACCCAATATTCTCCAAAAGCTTGCATAATTTCTGCTGCTGATAAACCTAAGACAACACTTGCAGCTTTTACAAGCCTGTGGGTAATATCATCAGGATAGGCTTCCATGCTGATAAAAACATCTACTTCTAGTTCAGCTTTCTGCTTAATTTCTTGCCAAGTATTTTTGCCAAAGCGACTGCATACCATCTCTTCAATCGCCTTGTTGACTAATCCATACATAAAGACTCCTGATTTTTGCACCCAATTATAATTTGTGCATCAGACTCAATAATTTTAGGCTCTACAGCAGTATTCAAATTTTTATATCTGCTGTATAAACATGTTATTTTGCCTGTGCTTAATTGCCTGAAAAAGAGAAAAAACACTATAAACTTCCTGCTATTTTTAGCAATTCATCCAGAATAATAACATCCGTAATTTCACCCTTTTAACTTACCGATTGCCATGCATTCAAAAGCAAAAATGGATTAGCATTCAAGTCATATTCGTGAATTTGACGCTGAATCCCATTAAAGAATTGCACACGGGCATCCATTGCTTCGACAATAGCAAGCTTTAGCTTGACTTCTTCTTCTTCTGTAATTAACTGAGGTTCAATCAGTGCTGCGAGTTTTGCCGCATGGCTATCATCCACATCAATATGGACTTCAAAAAATATCAAGGATTCCTTGGATAAAGGTGCAGTGCCAATAATGCCTTGATAAAGTTGAGTGTATAGCGTACTCACAATTCCTTCAGATGCGTAACACACTGCCCCAAGTGCAGCTAAAAAACCATACTGATGCGGTATTCGTAGGTAGGTATCAATTAGATCTCTAGTTTCAGGTATTGTGGGCAGCATTGCTAAAATCTCGTCATCAATACCAATAGCACGGGTGAAACGACGAAATAACTCGGTATGGGATTTATTTAAATCTCCCTGTCCCATTTCATCAAACAAGTTCTCTAAGAGGACTAACTGAGCGCTTTCATTTTGGCAGCAAGATAAAATACTAGCCAAAATTCGATTAAATTCTTTGGAGAATTTGTACATCTGAACGGCTAGTAAGCGTATCTCTTGTAAAGACAACTGTCTAGCGCGACAACGGCTGAGGAAATCATGCTTCCACAGTGGATGATGAGCCGTAATTTCCCGTAAGGATTCGTGAATAGAACAAGATAGCTTTGTCATCATCGTAATACTTGTATGGCTAAATGGAGTGGTAAATCAATCAAAGAACCGAAAAAAGATTCATCTAGTGCTATGTGTTCTGGAGTAACTCGTAATTCCCGCAAAGTTGGCATCGTATTGAAGCCAGCGTTTTTAAGGGCATCAAAATAGTCTTCTAAGGTTTTGTGAACCAATTGCACATCTAGCCAAGACCCATCTCTTTTCCAAATACGACCCGGAAATTGCCGATCTCGCTTACTGAAATAGCCTTTACCCTCAACCTCAAAATAGAAGGGATAGGCAGCTGAGCGCATGTATGGAAAAGATGGATGTGGAACACTGAAAACAAATCGACCCCCTGGACGAAGTACACGTGCAACTTCGGTCATGCATTGTTGAGTTTGAGCAGTTGTCAAATAGTTAAATAGAAACACTGCTATGACTAAGTCAAATTCGCGATCGCCAAACTGTTTGAGGTCAGTAGCACACCCTAATTCATACTGAATGCCCAAGGGATCTTTTAATTCCTGCAATTTTGCTCCTGCAATCATCGCTTCAGAGAGATCTACACCATATATTTGGGCAGCACCTCTTTGGCGTAATTCCCGAGAGCAATAACCTTCACCACAACCCAAGTCAAGCACTCGCAACCCGGCAACAGGCTCACAAAGCTTTAGTACGAAAGGGCGTGCCGTAAAATCAGAAAGTGAAGTCGGTTCTCCTCGAATCCACTGTGATGCTGTGCCGTTATAAAGGTTTTTAGTGGAATTTTTGTTATCTGAGTTTGGCATGTTGACAGATTTATCTAGTAATCAGGTTTAAATAAATATAAGTATGAGGATTGTTGGTAGTTGATGATAATAGTTACTGCTTTTTCAAAAGCATAAGCAAAGTAAGTGCGCTTTTTTCACCGATCGTAGGAACAACAAACGACAAAAATAAGTAGCAATAAATACTTGTGTTAATACCTATCTATTTAGTTTTTAGAAAAGTTACATTTGATGAGATATTTCTTTTGTATCATTTGTATATTTGGTTGATAATGTTGATTGTACGGATTTTTATCTTATTGATTTTAATCTTATTTTTTCAGGTAGCTAGCTGTTTGTATCTACCAATCTTTATAAAAGCTTGTTAATGTTGCTGATGAGCAAAATATTTGTTTAACAAATTTATTGCTCAAAAATTATTTTTAGCTTTAACTTTATATTGAATTTATAAAAAAATTCAGAGTAAATACTCTACTAAAACAATTTTATTTGGAGAATATTAGTAGCAAAGTGTAAATAAACATGACTATCAAGTGTGTTTAGTGTGATTGATAAGTTGTTAGTTTTACCAAATAACAAACAATCAACAACTAGTAATTATCAGTAAAAATCAACCACCGAGCGCAAAGAGGTCGAAAGTCAATAATTAAAATTTGTTGACTATACCTTACCCTACGGCATGCTTTTGACTACTGCGTGAATACAACAGCAGCTTGCCCTAGGAAATGGTATTAGCCACTACAACAACTTCTAGTAAATGATAGAAAGGATAATAATGGCAAAATTATTAGCAAAGCCAAAATTAGATAAACAATTAGAACTAGAGCAAGCGATCGCATTCTCTGAGTTAGGCGATCGCCTGTTTGATGAACTTAGCGATCGTATTTCTACTAAACGGCAGTATCGGCTGCTGTTTGAACACAAGTTAAAGCCTGAATTATTTCAGCAGATCCAAATTGCTGCTGCTGGTTACATTTCAGCCTGCCTAAACAGTCCTATCATTCTCTCGGAAGAGGAAATGCTCCAGAGATTACTCGAACAGAGAAATACTCTGTCGAACTACACTGGCACCGGACTTTTAATGCCAAAGCGAGAACATACTTTGGCTTTTAACCTCTTTCAAAGAAGTGTAGCTGAAGCTTTTTACCAATTAGGAGCTAACGATCTGATCGATGCAGTAGATTTACCAGTAAATCTCCGTATGGTTTATGGTAAAACCGATCCAGAAAAAACTCGTTTGCCTTTCGCAAGCTCAAAGCTACATAGCGATGTCTGGGCAGGTGTTCCTGCTGATGCAACAGTTGTAATTTTGCCCCTCTTTGGTAATATTGAAAACATCACTATCGAAGCTGGTGAAATGCCCCGCGAAATGGAACTCAAAGCAATGCGGATCATGTCCGACTTCGATGAAGGTAGGGATATTCCAATGGTTGTCTCCTACACAGAAGCACAATTACAGCACGGTACGATGTATTTTAATGATGCTCGTGGATTGCACCAAACAGTCAGACGTCAAACAGATGGTGTGAGAATTTCAGTAGATTTTAGGTTCCGCAGAAAATTCAATAAAGCATATCGGGCAATGTTGTCACCAAGTCTTGGTGGTGTAGAGCAAGATATGAGTGTACCTTACGAAGAATGGCTAAAGGTTGGTAAAGAAACACTTATTATATTTGATGAAACTATCGAGGAGGCAAAGTTCAAACGCAATAGCAGCAGTTCTGTTCCGCTATATATGCGTGGATATCGTCTCCTGAAAATGTTTGACTAAATCATATTTGGTCATCGATCGCATAGTTTGATAGTGCAGGCATTTCACCTGAGTAGGCAAGATGCTTGCACTATTTTTGTATTCAGCCAGATATATTCACCTCTTCTGGCAACTGACAAATAACACAAAAAAGAGGTCTGATTGACCTCTTAGCAACTCCCTACAATCAATAATTTGGTCTATTAGGAATTAAATTAAGCTAAACCAGCATTTGTTCCTTGCTTACCAGTAGCCAATTCTACCTTAACAATTTTACCGCCCATTTTTTGAATACGTTGCTGTTCGCGGAACCAGTTCTCATAGGGAACTAACTTAGTGAAGTAAGTATTTTGCAATTCCCGCTGGGTACGAATTCTAGTTTGGCTAGGAACGCAAGCAGTAATTTTAAACATCCGCATGGTCTTAAATCTCCTGTAGCTGGGGTGAAAACTTTTTTATCTCAAAATCTTGAGTGCAAATCTGTCTCTATTTACTGCAAGGCTGGAAATCAGGCGTCAATACCAGACCGTTAACACTCATCATTCATAAATTTAGCTTGATAAGCGATATAACGTCCTAGCACTCACGATTGATTTCCAGTCCTTAATTAAAGTCGCACCTAAATTATTAAGCGCAAACTAGATCCTAGCTCAAGCCAGAGCTAATATAGTCGAAGTAAACGCCCATTTCCTTTCCAGCGTCTGGACCAACCAAGCTAGCGGTTACTTCCTTCATAGCTTGGATAGCTTGTACGGTAGCTCCTACGGGTACACCCAAGGAGTTGTAGGTTTCCTTCAAACCATTCAGTACGCGCTCATCCAAAATGGAGGGGTCGCCAGCCAGCATAGCATAGGTTGCATAGCGCAGGTAGTAATCCAAATCGCGGATACAAGCTGCATAGCGACGAGTAGTGTACATGTTACCACCGGGACGGGTGATGTCAGAGTACAGCAGAGACTTAGCCACAGCTTCCTTCACAATCGCAGCAGCATTAGCAGCGATGGTGGTAGCAGCACGTACGCGCAGTTCACCAGTATTGAAGTAGCTCTTGAGCTTCTCTAGAGCTGCGGTGTCGAGGTACTTACCTTGAACATCCGAAGAATTAATAACAGCGGTAATTGCGTCTTGCATGTTGTTATTTCCTTATTTCCAACCGTATTGCAATACTTCTGTTTCAATAGGAGAAACAGCTTCACCTACGACATCGCGCCAACGAGGTAGTCGAAGTAAGCGCCAGCTTCAGCAGCGTCTTCACCAGACAACAGGGAAGCAGCAACATTCTTCATTGCGTTGACACCGCCAGCAACGGCATCGATAGGAGTTCCGAGAGACTTGTACATTTCACGGACGCCTACAACACCGATTTCTTCGATGGGGGTGACATCACCAGCTACGATACCGTAGGTGATGAGGCGGAGGTAATAATCCAAGTCACGCAGACAGGTAGCGGTCATTTCTTGACCGTAAGCGTTGCCACCAGGAGATACAACATCAGGGCGCTTTTGGAACAGCTGGTCACCAGCTTGCTTAACAATCCGCTCGCGGTTGTCTGTCAAAACTTGAGCAATCCGCAGACGGCGCTCACCGCTGGTAACAAAGCTCTTGATCCGATCCAGTTCGCCAGGGCTGAGATAGCGGGCTTCTGCATCTGCATTCACGATGGACTTCGTGACGATACTCATTAATGGATTCCTCCAAAACGTAATGAAACCAGAATTTAATTAAACTGGTGCGACTTTACGGGTTGACTGAGCTTATGTTCTCGTTTTTTAGACTCAACAGTCAAATAACTGCTGAAACTATTACATTTCGAGCCTGCTTGAGTAATTACAAGTACACAAGCCTTGAAACTCAGCTACCTTCCGGAATTATTTTCGGGCATTATGTTGAGCATATATGACTGCTTTTAACAGTTTGTAACATTCTTTTTCATGTTTGCTGTCGCGGCAACAATATTAAAGCAATGTTACGAAAGTTTGCAAATTGGGCATTGGGGATTGGGCATTGGGTAAAGGTTAAAGGGTAAAGGGTAAAAGAATTTATTAACCTTTCACTTTTCTCCTTTTCCCCTTCCCCCTCTTGTTTTTCCGATGCCCCATGCCTATTGCCCTATGCCCGTTGCCCGTTGCCCGTTGCCCTATGCCCTTATCCTCCCTAGGCTTTAACCTTGACTGTAACGTCCTGTTAGTACGGACGGTGACAAGCTAGACCAAGACTGCTTCACTAAGTCAGCTGCTGCTTGGACACTGCCGAGGTAGTTACCCGCAGGCAAGGAGGGGAAGCGCTGATAAGGCACTACATCCTCGCCAAAGTAACGGGTATACTCTGGGCTATTTACCATCGCTTCTACAGCAGTTCTCAAACCGCCATCAGCCAGTAGTTTGTTGTACTGGCGAATTTCCGCTTGAGTTGCTGGTGCGCGTCCCAAAAGGTGACGGAAGAGGAATTCAATCACCTTGGTGTTGGGATACGGAGTGTAGAAGCGCTTGCGATAAATTTCGGAACTAGCTAGTTCACGCACAAACTCGCGTACGGAGATTTCCCCATTCCGCAGTTTGCTTTCCAGATCGCTGCGGCGGAAATACTCAGGAACCTGACCGCTAAATACATCCATTACCTGAACGTAAATAGCATTCATTACCTGTTGCATTTCTGCTTGGTTTGCTCCTACAGTCATGCGGTAAATGCGGGCGGGTTTGCGGCGGTTTGTACCTACACCCACTTCTACTGACTGTCCGCGTCCATCGTTGTAAGAACGACCCAGTTCGATAAACAGCGGCTTGCTCTTGTCTACAGCCCTTGCTTTCGCTGCCATATCTGCGATCGCTTTCGCCATAATTGGCATTTGCGCCACATCCATACGCGGCTTGGTCGACTCAAAGCTAGGAACAACAATATCCTTGTTCTGCTTGGTCAACTGGTTGTACAGTCTTTGAGAATTCGGGAAGTTCGCCGCTGGCAAGGTCGCAAAGCGGTTGTAAGGAACCGTATCTTCACCAAACGCTTGCAAATATTCTGGAGTATTCAGCATTGTCCGGATAAATGCGCGAATACCCTGAGTAGCAAGAATTTGATTATACTTCCTGATTTCTGCTTGGTCTAAGGGGGCGCGTCCCAGAAAATGCTTGGTTCCCAGTTCAATTACCTTGGTGTTGGGGTAGGGGGCATAAAATTCTTTCAGGTATAGACCAGAACAGCCTAAACCTTCAATGAATTCTTTAACGGTGATTTCGCCGTTACTCAGCTTGCTTTCCAAGACTTTGAATTCCCTGGAAGAAGCAACGTAGGGTGCGATATCCCGCTCGAAAATCTGCCGATAGGCGGCGCTAATAACAGTTTGTACCGCGACTTTGTCGCCAGTACCAGCCACCAACTTGAAGATTTTCCTTTGTTCGCGCTTTTTGCTGACACCTTGGTTGATGCGGGACTGGATATCTGGTTCCGTCCGTGTTTCGGTGACTGTACCCATTTGTACAAACATGGGTGTTTCTTGCTTCTCGACTTTTGCACCGACATCTTCGCGGATGCTACCAACGCGCAGTTTCCGCAATGCCACACCTGCGGGAGTAAGATAGCGTTCGTATGGAACTGTATCTTCGCCAAATGCTTGGCTGTACTCTTCGCTGTCAATGATGGCGTCAATCAGTGCGTAAAAGCCTTTCTTGGAGCAAATATCAAAGTACTTGTTGTTTTCTTGACGACCGTAGGTCGGACGACCCAACAAGCGGCGGTGGATATACTCGATCGCCTTACACACATAATAAGGTGTCCAGTAGAGCTTGCGGAACAGATCCGACTTCGCCAAAGCCCGAACAAACTCGCGTACGGAAATTTCGCCGTTTTCCAGCTTAATTTCTTGCACTTTCAGGCGCTGACCATCGTAGACATCGCGACCAAATACTTGCAGGTAAGCCCCACGAATTACGGCTTGGGTAGAGCTTTCGGAGTATTTTACACTTGCTCCCTTGCCAGTTCCCTTGCTTAAGGTTCTGGGAATTTGATCCAAGCGGAACACTTTTGGCCCCAGAGTACCAGGAAACGCACCGCGAGCATCTGGGTTGCCAGTTTGGTTATTAATTCCTGGCCCTTGGTGAATCAGGATGCGTCTTGTATCCTTACCAAAAGGAGCAGGACGGCTGCTGGGATTGCGAGTTTCTTTAGGGAAAATTGCCCCAAACTGAATTTCCAGAGGATCGTTACCGGAACCGTAGGGATGCTGGTCAGGCAACGGCTGGTTGTAACCCGCAAAAGTTGTGATAAATTGCGGTACTTTCCGGAAAGGTGCGCTGTACTTAAACAAGTCTTGCTGCGGACCCCAGTTACGACATTCTTGGGCTTCTTGACCGAGACCCCGGATATAGGGTACCGTTTCTTCGCCAAAGTAGTCAGAGTATTCCTCAGAGTCTACCAGCGCATCGATTAAGGCTGACAGACCGCCTCGAGAAACAATATCAAAGTATTTTTGTACCTCTTCCCGGCTACTTGGCCCCCGTCCCAAAAAGTGGCGGAAAGCAAGTTCTAGGGCGCGGCTATTAATAAATGGTTCGTAAAATTGTTTCCGGTAAAGTGGAGATTTACCAAGACGGCGGACAAACTCTTTCATTGAGATGTCGCCATTTTTGACCTGGGATTCTAGATAAGATATCGACAAGCTGTAAGCGCGGGTAATGTCACGCTCAAAGATTTGCCGATATGCTGCCTTGACTACCTCAGTTTTTTCAGCTGCGGATAAACCAGGCTTCATCACAAACTTCTGACGTCGTTCTGCCGCATTAAAGTAAATTTGGGGCAGTTGTAAACCTTGTTGGTCGCCAGATGGACGTTGCCGTAATTTATTAGAAGGAGTGGGTGCTTTGAATTCTGTAATTAAAACATCCATGTACTGAGACACAATGTCTGTTGCCTCAGAGTCTTTGCGGAAATAGGAAAGCGCAGCAGCTTTCAGTTCCTGCAAAGCAACAATTGTAGCTTCACCAGAGCAAGCGTTTTCAATGATTTCCCGCAGACCGCGCGTATTCACGGCGATAATATTGGGGTCGCCAGCCACGATCGCATAAGTAGCATAGCGCAAGAACCACGATAAGTCCCGCAAGCTCTTAGCCATATTAGCAGGGCCATAACGGGCGACGTTAATTGGTCGGAAACCTGGTGGAACCGGGCCGCTAGGTGAAGTGTTAAAGATGGAACGTAAATTTTCTAGGAAGCCACCACGAGATTCTACGTAGGTAACTGTTCCTAGTTTCATTCCTTCTCTTACATCCGCTGTCGCCGCAGCCGCTGCCACAGCCATCGCCACTTCTGGTTCTCTAGGCTTTTCTAAAAAAGCCATCGGCGAACCACCAACAAAAATCCTGTTGGCAGCGCGAGAGACAATAATTTCGGAATTGTCCGTGAGCGCCTGGGCAATTTCTAAACGTTTTGCACCAGATGCAAAATAGCTTGCCAGTTCACTTAGTTCTCCGGCTCCCAGAAAACGGTCTTGCTGCTCCGCCTGGGAAATTGTTGATACAGCTAGGGTTTGATATAGTTGCGGACGCGCAACTGAGCTTCCACCACTTGCCTTAACACTCATCGGATTTGTAAAACTCCCATCATATGCGTTTATGTGTTAAGTCTGGGTCACTTTAGGCTTGACACATCGGTATATTCATGCTTCCCCTGTGCCGCCTGCTAAGTTGCCAGAAAAAATTAACCCAGTCAGCTTTTAGATTAGAACGTTTTGAGATTTATCAGGGGCTTTATTAAGAAGTATGTAGAAACTGTAGCGTTGATGTATCGGCTTTTTAACGCTGATGCTTCAGGTTTATGAGAAAAAATCGAAGTTTTGTATCTATACGTAACAAAAACCCAACTTGGGGATTGAGGATTGGGAATATGAATGATGAATACTGAATGCTAAAAATTTCATAATTCATAATTCATAATTCATAATTTATAATTCATAACCTGTTTCACATAGGCATTTTTTATAAACAAAGGTACACAATTACTCACGTTAAAAGCTGCTGCAATTTCAATGTCTGATTCAAACCCACGTGCAATTAACTCTTTTCCAGAACTGCATTTTTTCAAATAAGCCAGCAAATCTTTTTTAAAATCATGAAATACTACCACAGCAATTTCAGCTTCTGGTGATAAACTGCCATTAAGATAACTAAGAATTGCCCCAGCACCAATCAAATCTTCAAAAGCAGGTCTTAACGTGCCATCTTCCCACCTTTCACCTGCGGGGATAACTGCGATTTTGGAACCATATTTTTGAGCCAACTTTGCCACAGTTTCGCAGTTCCGCAAGCAACCCGCCAAAGTAGGTGTTCTGCCAGTTCGCAACGTGAGGGAAGAACCATTAGGTGATGGCAAAACTAGTTTTGTTCCTGCCGGAATTTTAATTAGTAATGCAGGTGAGAGAGAATAGCTATTTTTGGAAGTGCGATCGCCTGCCAATTGCGCCTGTAAAGATTTGGCATAATCATGCGCTGACCCATTTTCCACTCGTAGGGAAAAATTATCCGCCGTTATTGGTGGCTATTTCTACAGAGGTAGAAAAAGACAAAACATCAACTATCACAACCACATCGCTAATGGGAGCTAGGTGAGTAACACCGCGATCGCCCCACTCGCAGCGCAGGTCAAATTCTGATTGGTCAAAAATCATTAATTTATTTCCAAGTTATACCAATTAAAAAAATGATTGCGACAGATGGATTGACAGAACCCCAATAGAGACAGTAATTCCCAATCCAAAATCCAAAATCTAAAATCCAAAATGGTATTAATTGTGGGATGAGTATCTTGCCCGCACTCGATGAATAGACGGCTCATGTCGCCCGTCCCACAAGAAAACTACAAGAAAATGTGTCACATTGAGTATCCAGCATTAGATAAACTCAAATATGCTGCGATCAAAGCTCCTGAAATGTCCGACTCTCAAACTGTTAGCACTGCTGTTGCCAAACTCTACGATACCTACCCCTTCCCTCCAGAACCGTTGCTTGATGAACCACCCCCAGGCTACAACTGGCGCTGGAATTGGCTAGCTGCTTATAACTTCTGCACCGGACAAAAACCCCAAAAACAAGACATCCGCATTTTAGATGCTGGCTGCGGTACGGGGGTGGGAACAGAGTACTTGGTTCACCTCAACCCCTACGCTTGTGTAGTTGGAATTGATCTCAGTACTGGAGCGCTACAAGTGGCACGAGAACGCTGCAAACGTTCCAAAGCAAACCGTGTCGAGTTCCACCATCTCAGCTTGTACGACGTCGAACAACTTCCAGGTGAATTTGATTTCATTAATTGTGTGGGGGTACTGCACCACTTAGGCGACCCCATTCGCGGTATTCAAGCTTTGGCGAAGAAATTAGCCCCAGGCGGTTTAATGCACATCTTCGTGTATGGAGAGTTGGGACGCTGGGAAATTCAACTCATGCAAAAAGCGATCGCTCTCCTCCAAGGTGACAAACAGGGCGATTATCGCGATGGTGTACAGGTAGGACGAAAAATATTTTCTGCTTTACCAGAAAATAACAGAATTGTCAAGCGAGAAAGAGAACGTTGGTCTTTGGAAAATCAGCGCGATGAATGCTTTGCTGACATGTATGTCCATCCCCAGGAAATTGATTACAATATAGACACGCTGTTTGAACTCATCGACGCTTCAGGATTAGAGTTTATCGGCTTCTCAAATCCTGGTTTTTGGCAATTGGAGAGACTTTTGGGCAAAGCACCGGAACTAATTGAACGGGCAGTTGGGTTAAGCGCTCGCCAACGTTACCGTTTGATAGAATTGCTAGATCCGGAAGTAACCCACTATGAATTTTTCCTTGGTCGTCCGCCAATAACCAAAGCCGACTGGTCAGCCGATGATGCTTTAATGACAGCGATTCCAGAACGCAATCCCTGTATAGATGGGTTTCCGAGCCAGTGCGTGTTTAATTATGATTACCAGATAGTCAACTTGTCGGAAGCCGAATTAAAATTTCTGCAAGCCTGTGAGGGGAAGAAAACAGTCGCGGAAATTTTGCGGGATGATGTGCCGCTAGAGTTAAAGCAAGTGCGATCGCTCCTGAAGCAGCAGTTGATGATGTTAACACCAAGCTGAAAAATAAGGTATCGGGAATAGGTGATAGGTGATTGGGAAATTACCTTTGCCTAGTTCCTAATCCCCGATCCCCAATCCCTAATCCCCGATCCCCAATGACTAAGTTAATTGTTTTTTTCTAAAGTATTGTTACTCTATCGTGATATGATTTAGCTGACTGAATGTGCAGTCAACATCATTAGCTGTACTGGTTTCAAGTCCCGTGAGCTTGTCCGATCAATCAAATGATCCCACACCGACAACACGACAAGATACTCAATCTGGTTTTGAGGACCCAGAACCAGTAAACTCTATGCAAGAGTTCTACAAACTCTACCAGGAGTTTTTGCTAATCACACTTGTCTTAACGGGGATTATTTTTATCTCTGTGTGGATTTTTTATTCCCTAAATATTGCCCTGAATTATATTCTTGGGGCATTTACGGGTATGCTTTACATGAGGATGTTGGCAAAAGATGTTGAGCGTTTGGGCCCAGAAAAGCGGCAGCTGAATAAAAATCGGTTGGCCCTATTAGTAGTCATAATCCTACTGGCATCCCGGTGGAATGAACTACAAATTTTGCCCATATTTTTGGGATTTCTCACCTATAAAGCAACGCTCATCATCTATGTAGTCAGAGAGGCGTTTATCTCTGGCTTGCCGACACCTCGATAACCTTGAAAAGCCAATGTGAGTTTGCCTTAAGTAAATCCACACAAGGCTCTTAGTTCCTGTTCTCCAAGTAATATTGGAGAAATGATTGATATGGGAAGAAAATGCTCAATTTTCTGAACTTCTTCAATTCTGTTCCCCTTGCCGAATTAGAGGTAGGAAATCATTTCTACTGGCAATTGGGTAATCTAAAAATACATGGACAAGTTTTTCTCACCTCCTGGTTTGTAATTGGCATTCTAGTGGTAGCTTCACTAGCTGCTACTCAGAACATCCAGAGGGTTCCTAGTGGCATACAAAATTTTATGGAATATGCCCTGGAATTTATTCGGGATTTGACGAAAAACCAGATTGGTGAGAAAGAGTATCGTCCTTGGGTGCCTTTTATCGGCACGTTGTTTTTGTTTATCTTCGTATCGAATTGGTCGGGCGCTTTAGTTCCTTGGAAGCTCATCAAACTGCCATCTGGTGAATTGGCAGCTCCGACTAATGACATCAATACGACAGTTGCACTGGCGTTGTTGACTTCTTTGGCTTACTTTTACGCCGGTTTTAGCAAGCGCGGTTTGGGTTACTTTAAAAAGTATATCGAGCCAACACCGATTCTTTTACCAATCGCGATTCTAGAAGATTTCACCAAACCTCTTTCCCTAAGCTTCCGTCTTTTTGGCAACATTTTGGCGGATGAATTAGTGGTGGCGGTACTAGTTCTTTTGGTTCCTCTATTTGTGCCTCTGCCGGTAATGGCTCTGGGGTTGTTTACAAGTGCTATTCAAGCCCTGGTTTTTGCCACCTTAGCAGCAGCTTACATACATGAGGCCATGGAGGGGCATGGTGGTGAAGAGCATGAAGGACATTAACAGTCCTCAGTTGATGTAATTTTAGATTTTGGATACCCGAATTTTGAATTCGGTTCCAGATCTAAAATCAAAAATCTCAAATCAAAAACCGTTTGTTGTGTATTTAAGGTAAGGAAAATCGACATGGATCCATTGATTTCTGCTGCTTCAGTTCTCGCTGCTGCTTTAGCAATTGGTTTAGCTGCGATTGGCCCTGGTATTGGTCAAGGAAATGCTGCTGGTCAAGCAGTAGAAGGTATTGCCCGTCAGCCAGAAGCAGAAGGAAAAATTCGCGGTACTCTGCTGTTAACCTTGGCGTTCATGGAATCACTGACAATCTACGGTCTGGTGATTGCTCTGGTACTGCTGTTTGCTAACCCCTTTTCCTAGACTCTAAAACTTTTCGTAGTTTGGAGACGTGATCACTCACGTCTCTAATCTAGATTTACCCTTTATGGTTATAGGGTCTCTAGAGTATTACGATGAAAAGTTGAATTCATTATTGCTTGCCATGAAAACTGCTGTTACAGCCAAAGAGGAGAGAAATGTTTGATTTCGATGCTACCTTGCCCTTGATGGCATTGCAGTTCCTGCTGTTGGCAGCTGTTTTAAATGTGATTTTCTATAAGCCATTGACCAAGGCACTGGACGATCGGGATAATTACATCCGAACGAATAACCTTGAAGCTCGGGAACGCTTGGCCAAAGCCGAGCGATTGACCAAAGAATATGAGCGGCAGCTAGCAGAAGCTCGCAGGCAATCTCAAGCAGTTGTGGCTGAAGCTCAAGCTGAAGCTCAAAAAATTACTGCCGAGAAAATCGCTGAGGCGCAAAGGGAAGCTCAGGCTCAACGAGAACAAGTGGCTCAAGAAATAGAACAGCAAAAGCAGGAAGCTTTACGTTCCTTAGAGCAACAGGTAGATGCCTTCAGCAGGCAGATTCTGGAAAAACTCTTGGGACCCACTTTAGTTAAATAAAGTGATTTTTGATAGCTCACAACATCGGTTCCAAAAAGTATACGCGCTGCGGGGCATTAGTCCGGTGAGCGCTGAATTAAGTGTCAACCAATTTTGGATTTACGATTTTGGATTTTGGATTGACCCCACCCGCAAGGGAATAGGGATTAAAGATTTTAGACTAGCGATTTTGGATTATTTTCGACCACGCTTGGCCGAGGCATAAATCAAAAAATCTAAAATCTGAAATCTAAAATCTAAAATTGCTAGTCGAAAGTGGCACTTTTTTCCTTTGGGAAAGTTCTAACTGATATTAGCAAGGGAGCAGCGCAGTTGTAGATGGGTATCATAGGAACTGTCTTATTATTAGCCACAGAGGCGGCAGAAGCAGAATCGCAAGGCGGTTTCGGTCTTGACTTCAACATTCTTGAAACCAATATAATTAACCTGGCAATTCTGATTGGCGTTCTATTTTATTTTGGGCGTAAAGTTATAAGTAACACACTAAACGAGCGACGCTCAAATATTGAAACAGCGATTCGGGAAGCAGAAGAACGCGCAAAAGAAGCAGCGATCAAACTTTCCGAGGTGCAGCAAAAGTTGACCCAGGCACAAGCAGAGGCGCAGCAAATCCGCAAAGCTGCTGAAGAAAATGCTCGCTCAGCTCGTGAGGCAATTTTGGCACGAGCAGCAGAAGATGTGGAACGTATGAGAGAAACAGCTGCTCGCGATTTAGACACAGAAAGAGAGCGGGCGCTTGCTCAACTGCGGCAGCAGGTAGTGGCTATGGCATTGCAAAAAGCCGAGTCCGAACTCCGTAGTGGAATTGGCGACGATGCTCAACAAACATTAATTGACCGTAGTATCGCGCTACTAGGAGGCTAGGGATGAAAGGTAATGTAGCATTAACAGAAGTAGCCGTTCCTTACGCAGAAGCTTTGATGTCGGTAGCGCAATCAAGAAATCTCACAGAAGAGTTCGGTGATGATGTGCGTGCATTGCTGAATTTGTTGTCACAGAGTGAGCAACTGCAAAAGTTTCTTGACAACCCGTTTATTCAGGCTGAGGACAAAAAAGCAGTTATCAACCGCATTCTTGGTGAAGGTGCTAACACATATCTCCGTAATTTCTTAATGCTGTTGGTAGATAGACGGCGCATTATGTTGTTAGAAGATGTTTGCCAACAATATTTGGCGCTTTTGCGGCAGCTCAAGCAAACAGTGTTAGCAGAAGTGGTTTCTGCCGTTCCTCTCTCGGAAGCGCAGCAACAAGCAGTTAAAGAAAAGGTCATAGGAATGACCAACGCTCGCGAAGTAGAACTAGAAACCAAAATTGACCCCGATATCATTGGTGGTGTCATCATCAAAGTAGGCTCTCAGGTAATTGACGCTAGTTTGCGAGGTCAACTGCGTCGCTTGTCCTTGCGCTTAACTAGCGCGTAAAAATTTATGAATTATGAATTATGAATTATGAAAATTTTTAATATTCATGATTCATAGTTCTTAACTCCTGTTGTCTCACCAAAAAGCAAGATAGAAAAATGGCAATTAGCATCAGACCTGACGAAATTAGCAGCATTATTCAGCAACAAATCGAGCAATACGACCAACAAGTCAAAGTTGCTAACGTTGGTACCGTTCTGCAAGTAGGTGATGGTATTGCTCGTGTCTATGGTCTAGAAAAGGCCATGTCTCAAGAACTGTTAGAGTTTGAAGATGGTACGATTGGCATCGCCCTCAACTTGGAAGAAGATAACGTCGGTGCAGTGCTGATGGGCGAAGGCCATGAAATTCAAGAAGGCAGTACCGTTACCGCCACAGGCAAAATTGCTCAGGTGCCAGTGGGAGAAGCTTTGGTTGGACGCGTTGTCGATGCTTTGGGTCGTCCAATTGATGGTAAGGGAGAAATCAAAACCACTGAAACTCGTTTGCTTGAATCTCCAGCACCTGGTATTGTGGCACGTCGGTCTGTACACGAACCCCTGCAAACTGGTATTACCGCGATCGACGCGATGATTCCTATCGGTCGCGGTCAACGAGAGTTGATTATCGGCGATCGCCAAACCGGTAAGACAGCGATCGCGATCGACACTATCATTAACCAAAAAGAAGAAGATGTAATCTGTGTCTACGTTGCCATCGGTCAAAAAGCTTCCACCGTGGCTAACGTCGTACAGACATTGCAGGACAAGGGCGCAATGGATTACACCATCGTTGTTGCCGCTAACGCCAGTGACCCTGCGTCCCTGCAATACCTGGCTCCTTATACTGGCGCCTCAATTGCTGAGTACTTCATGTACAAAGGCAAAGCTACCCTCGTTATCTACGATGACCTCTCCAAGCAAGCCGCAGCTTATCGCCAAATGTCCCTGCTGCTGCGTCGTCCCCCCGGACGGGAAGCCTATCCTGGTGACGTATTCTACCTCCACTCCCGCTTGTTGGAACGGGCAGCTAAGCTGAGTGACGAATTGGGTAAAGGCAGCATGACCGCCCTGCCAATTATCGAAACTCAAGCAGGTGACGTGTCTGCTTACATCCCCACCAATGTGATTTCTATCACCGACGGTCAGATCTTCCTGTCTTCTGACCTGTTCAACGCTGGTATCCGTCCCGCCATTAACCCTGGTATTTCCGTATCCCGCGTGGGTTCCGCTGCTCAGACCAAGGCAATGAAGAAAGTTGCTGGTAAGTTGAAACTGGAGTTGGCGCAATTTGATGAATTGCAAGCCTTCGCGCAATTTGCCTCTGACCTTGATAAAGCTACCCAAGATCAGCTGGCACGGGGTCAGCGCTTGCGGGAACTCCTGAAGCAGCCGCAAAACTCTCCGCTATCAGTATACGAGCAAGTAGCCATTCTCTACGCTGGTATTAACGGTTACTTAGATGATATTCCTGTAGATAAAATTACTACCTTCTCCAAGGGTCTGCGGGAGTACTTAAAGACCAGCAAACCTAAGTACGTACAAGGAGTACAATCACAGAAAGTACTGGGTGATAGCGAAGAAGCAGCTTTGAAAGAAGCTATCAATGAATACAAGAAGACATTCTTAGCAACAGTGTAAGTAGTCATTGGTGAGCCAGCGCGGTCTTGGGGGTTTCCCCCATGAGCGACTGGCGAACCCGTAAGGGTCATTGGTCATTGGTCATTGGCGATCGCTAATGACTAATGACTAAGGACAAATGACTAATGACTAGGGACTCAGGACAAAAATATGGCTAATCTCAAAGCAATACGCGATCGCATTCAGTCAGTAAAAAATACCAAAAAAATTACAGAAGCTATGCGGCTAGTAGCTGCCGCAAGAGTTCGTCGCGCTCAAGAACAGGTGTTAGCTACTCGCCCCTTTGCCGATCGCCTGGCACAAGTACTCTACGGTTTGCAAGCCCGTCTGCGGTTTGAAGAAGCCAACTTGCCTTTGCTGAGAAAACGGGAAGTTAAGTCAGTGGGGCTGTTGGTAGTTTCAGGCGATCGTGGTCTGTGCGGTGGCTACAACAACAACGTGATTAAACGTGCGGAAACTCGCGCCAACGAACTCAAGGCAGAAGGTGTAGATTACAAATTTGTGATCGTAGGGCGTAAAGCTACCCAGTACTTCCAGCGTCGTAACCAACCTATTGACGCTACCTATTCTGGCTTAGAACAAATTCCCACCGCTGCGGAAGCATCTAACATTGCCAATGAACTGCTTTCCCTGTTTTTATCAGAAAGCGTAGATCGCATCGAATTAATTTACACTCGTTTCGTTTCTTTGGTTAGTTCCCGTCCGGTAGTGCAAACTCTGCTTCCCCTTGACACCCAAGGTCTAGAAACCGCAGATGACGAAATATTCCGTCTGACAACTCGTGGTGGTCAGTTTGAAGTAGAACGGCAAAAAGTCACTACTCAAGTCCGCCCTTTCCCTCGCGATATGATTTTCGAGCAAGATCCACTGCAAATTCTGGATTCTCTGCTATCTCTCTATCTGACTAACCAGCTATTGCGGGCGCTGCAAGAATCTGCTGCCAGCGAACTAGCCGCGCGGATGACAGCTATGAGCAACGCCAGCGATAACGCCGGTGAATTGATCAATAACCTTACCCTGTCTTACAACAAAGCACGGCAAGCGGCAATTACCCAGGAAATTCTTGAGGTTGTGGGCGGCGCTGAAGCACTTACTTAGGTGAATCAGGTGATTTTTACCTTTGTGTCTTAGTGTCTTTGTGGTTTAAAAGACATTTTTTCACCACCAAGGCACTAAGACACCAAGCAAAATCTTTTTAGTTTTCAAGCAGATAGTGGCACATTTGACAACCGCACACTATAATAAGAGTATATGACCTCATGGGTCCGTAACGGTTTCGACAGGCTGGCGAAAGCTGCCCTGTGATTCAGGTCGAGAGTGAGTCTCCTCTCGTAAATCCAAGGCTCAAAAAAAAGTAAATGCGAACAACATCGTAAAATTTGCTCGTAAGGAAGCTCTTGTAGCTGCCTAATAGCCTCTTATAGGTTCGAGCGCTTCTAGTCTGACTCCGTTAAGGGCTAGAGGCAAACCCCAACGGATGCGCTAATAAGTTTTCTCTGGTGGACTTGTTAGCAAAGACTTAATCAGAGCATCCTGCCGTTCGGGATAATGAACGTTCCCTGCCTTGAGGGTAAGAAAGGCTAAGCCTGTGAACGAGTGGGGGGTCAATACCCAGTTTGGACAGCAGTTCGACTCTGCTCGGATCCACTAAGAATAAGTTGCAAGTCCACCTAAAGCTGTAGTATTTAGGTGGATTTTGTTTGATCGCTAAAGTTCAGATTGCGAGCGATCGCTGATACATTAACAAAAAATTCAGTAGCATTTGTTGCCAAGTTTGAAAATGCTCCGATAATTTCTTAGGTGGAACTTACAAGTAAAAATTTACACAAAACCCTTATTGCTGTCGTTGTAGACCATATTTGACGATGAGCAGACAATTTCTACCATCTGTACCACGTTCGTAGGCAACTCGGTCAGCCAAGCGCCGCAGGAGAAACCATCCATACCCCCCGACTTGTAGAGTACCTGGTTCTGGTTCGGCGATCGCATCAGGATTAAAAGGTTTGCCATAATCCCAGATTCTAATCTCTAGTCGATCAATCCAGAGAGAAACGTCTATCTCAATGGTTGTTTCCGGAGGTAAAGCATGATGAGCATGACGAACGGCATTGGTAAAACCTTCTGCTAATGCTAGGTTCAAACGATACAGTTGGCTTTCTGACCAACCAAGTTTAGACAAATGTTGTAGGCAGAATTGTTCAAACCACTGTTGCACCTGGTTTAGAAGCTCTAGTTCGCTCTTAACCGTCAGATGGTCTTGCTGCACCATGCTAAGCATTGACCTTGACTTAAATGTATATGTGTGGGTAAAAATCTTTGCAAGTAGGTAGGCATAAATAAACAACTTAGTTGTTATGTTTTTACACCTAATTACTTATCTGTTGTAATCTACAGATTCTAGATTTTGGAATAGCATTTTAATCCAAAATTTAAAATCTAAAAAATTTAAAATCTCACATGCAACCCGGATTATTAAAATTGACGCCTGTAAAATTTTCTCAAAAGTACATTGACATTTGCACTTGCTGAGAAACTCACAGGCGTCAAAAAGCTTTATCGTGACTGATTTAGAACAGTCCCAAGGTAAGGGATTTGTCTAATGGTAAGGTAGCACCGATACCTAAGTAAATGGTAACCAAAGTACCAAACAAGAAGATCGCTGTTGCTACAGGACGGCGGAAAGGATTTTGAAACTTATTGACGTTCTCAATAAAGGGAACAAGGATCAGTCCCAAGGGTACGGACGCCATCAATAATACCCCTAAAAGTTTGTTAGGAACTGAACGCAAAATTTGAAATACAGGGTATAAGTACCACTCTGGTAAAATTTCCAATGGTGTGGCGAAGGGATTTGCTGGTTCTCCAACCATAGCTGGATCAAGAACAGCTAGAGCCACGATACAAGCGAAGCTTCCCATAATTACAACAGGGAAGACATAGAGTAAGTCGTTTGGCCAAGCAGGTTCACCATAGTAATTGTGACCCATGCCTTTTGCAAGTTTGGCTCTTAACTTAGGATCGCTGAGGTCTGGTTTTTTTAGTGTTGCCATTTTTAAATGTGCTCTCCTGCTTACGTCGAGTTAAAGCATTTGTTTAAGCCTCGAGCTTCAAGCACTAGCTTTCAGCTTAAGATGCTATTGTTTGTTTTTCTGTCTTCTATGTGTCAATAAATTTGTTATTTTTCACAAGTTTAAAACAAACAACTGAATCTGGAAACTGAAAGCTAATGCCTATTACTCTACAGGCGAAGAATTTGCAGTAAGAATTTATAGCTCAAGGGCTATCTACCACAAAGAACGCTTCGCCCCTACTCAATTACAACGGACCAGAAATTCCTTGCTTGCGAATCATCAAGAAGTGCAGCAACATGAAAACGGCAATGAGCCAGGGTAGCACAAAGGTGTGAGCGCTGTAGTAGCGAGTCAGCGTCCCTTGTCCAACGCTGGAACCGCCGCGCAGCAGTTCAGAAATCAATGTGCCGACTACGGGAATAGCTTCTGGTACACCGCTAACGATTTTCACAGCCCAGTAGCCAACTTGGTCCCAAGGCAGAGAATAGCCAGTCACGCCAAAAGAAACGGTAATTACTGCCAGGATGACTCCACTTACCCAGGTCAACTCGCGGGGCTTTTTGAAGCCTCCTGTGAGGTAAACCCGGAAAACGTGCAGAATCATCATCAGCACCATCATGCTTGCAGACCATTTGTGGATGGAGCGAATCAGCCAACCAAAACTCACTTCATTCATGATGTACTGCACGGAGGCATAAGCTTCCGTAACGGTTGGCTTGTAGTAGAATGTCATGGCAAATCCAGTAGCAAACTGGATCAAAAAGCAAGTCAGAGTAATTCCACCCAGGCAGTAGAAGATGTTGACATGGGGAGGGACGTATTTGCTGGTAACGTCATCAGCAAGCGCTTGAATCTCTAAGCGCTCCTCGAACCAGTCGTAAACGTTGGCCATACAATCTCAAGTTCCTAGAGTCGATCGCGGTTAATAAATCTCCCTAATTACTGGGAATTGGGGAAAAGGGTATCGGGAATTGGGGATTGGGGATTGGGAATTGGGGATTGGGGATTGGGAATTGAAGTACTGATTTTTCCTTTGTCCGATGCCCATTGCCCCTTGCCCCATGCCCTAGTACCTAGTCCCTAGTCCCCAGTCTTTTTTAGCAAAGAGGGGAGAAGCTCCTTTAATTATGAACCGTGAGGGTGTTAAGAATTGTTTAAAAACTTAACACTCTGCAAAAATAGAATATATTGCGTTCTCTTTGCGCCCAAACAAAAAATGCTGGATACAAAGTAGATTTTATCGTTTGTGGAGTGGTATTGGCTGGAATCACTGGTCTTAACCACTTGATTTCCCGATCCACCACTTCTATAAAAAAAGTAACATAGTCGAGAGATAGATTTCATAAACACTCTTGTAAAAGTAACTTTTGCAAGAGGTAGGAAACTCGGGTTCCCACGCAAGAGCTAGTACGTTGGGGTTTAAGGTCAACAGCAAAGGGTAAAGGCTAAAGGTAATAATTTTCCAATTCTTTTAACCTCTACCCCTAATCCTCACTCCTAAGGGGAACGGGAATCCCGAGTTCCCCCCCTTCCCTTTCCCGACTTCTGCAAGAAGTCTGAAGGCAACTGCGTCGAACTAGGCAATTTGGGTTGAAAGTGGAATTAAAAATGAGGTTAATGCACAAACAGGTTTTTCGGGTTGGATTGTCACTGCTAGTGGCGTTTTGGTTAGGATTTTGCAGTTTTTGTCAGCCAGCAATGGCTCTGAGCGAAGAACAAAAGCTGGTGTCGGAAGTTTGGCGAATTGTTAACCGCACTTATCTGGATGACACATTTAATCATCAAAATTGGGCAGCAGTGCGGCAAAAAGTTCTGGCAACGCCACTGCCAGATCATCAAGCAGCTTACGCGGCAATTGGAAAGATGCTTAAGGGCCTGAATGACCCTTTTACCCGCTTTTTAGATCCTGAGCAGTACCGCAGTTTGCAGGTAAATACTTCTGGGGAATTGACGGGGGTGGGCTTGCAAATTGCTCTGAATCCACACACAGGCAAGCTGGAAGTAGTTACTCCCATCGCTGGTTCACCAGCAGAAAAAGCTGGAATTCGACCACGCGATCGCATCGTTAAAATTGAGGGTTTCTCTACGGAAAATCTTACCCTCGATGAAGCCGCAACCAGAATGCGGGGTCCGATTGGCAGTCTGGTGACGTTGCTAATCGAACGAGAGGGAGAAGGACAAAGAGAATTCAGAGTTATGCGCGATCGCATTTCTCTGAATCCTGTAGTCGCAGAGTTACATACTACCTCTGAGGGAGCACCCTTTGGCTACATTCGTCTCACTCAATTTAATGCCAACGCTCCAATGGAACTGGCACACGCCATTAATAGTTTAGAAAAAAAAGGTGCATCTGCATACATTTTGGATTTGCGAAATAATCCCGGTGGACTGCTGCAAGCCGGAATAGAAATAGCTCGTCTATGGTTAAACTCTGGCACTATAGTCTACACAGTCAATCGGCAAGGTATTCAAGGCAGTTTTGAATCATTTGGTCCAGCACTGACTGACGATCCGCTAGTTGTTTTGGTCAATCAAGGAACTGCGAGCGCTAGCGAAATTCTCGCAGGCGCACTACAAGATAACGGCCGTGCTACGCTGGTTGGAGAAACCACGTTTGGTAAAGGCTTAATCCAGTCATTATTTGAGTTGTCAGATGGTTCCGGCTTAGCAGTCACCATTGCTAAGTACGAAACTCCTCAACATAAAGATATTAACAAGCTAGGTATAAAGCCAGACAAAATAATCCCCTCTGAACCAATCGCTCACGAACAGATTGGCTCAGACTTTGACTCTCAATATCAAGCTGCCGTGGAACTGCTGACGAAAAACTCAGTAGTAGCAGCAGGAGCAGCGTGACTAGGAGTGGGAGAGGGGAACAGAGGGAGAGGGGAGAAAATGTTAAAACAACTTTCCCACTCCTCCACTCCTCTACTCCTACTTACTACTTACAGGATGGCTTGTGCCTTTAATAAGGCTGTGAAATCCAAGTTCGCTAAGCGTTGATAGGCATTATCGATGACACGTTTACCGCGAAGATAACCTGTGTTAGCACCAGGAGCAATATACTGGAGTGTTTCTGGTGTAAAACTTTCTATGAGGTTTTTTATGCTTTTAATTTGCCGATACCAGTGAAAAGTCTTGGCTGTTCGTAATGGCACTGGTTCGCCTTGCTGGTTAGGGACTAAATGGCGTCCAGAAAACAGCACACCTCCAAACTCACTGTAGTAAAGGCAAGATGATCCAGGAGAATGTCCAGGAGTCCAAATCAGTTTGAAGGCTGAACTCAAAGTGAATTCCTGATGAAAAGTAGTTACGTCTAATTCCGGCAATAGATAGGCTTCTTGCTCTTGAATCAAAACCTCGCAGTTGAAAGTTTTGTGAAATTCTGCTGTCTTACCAATAGCACCTCTATGGGTGAGAAATAACCAGCGTATACCACCATGCGATCGCAAAAAGTCCTGATTTGTCTGCTCAAATGCCGGACAGTCAATCAGGATATTGCCTTCATTTCTTACAATAAAATAAGCGGTTCCCCCCAGTGTGTCCCGATTTGGTGGAAATGCAAAAATAGTATCTAGGACTTCTCGTGGTGGCTTGGCTATTTGACTAGACTCTTGAGATGAGGGACACATGAGAAAAGCTACTAATTGAAGAGTTGTAACAGATCCGGTTCAAGTATAAGACTTTTCTTTTCAAATAGGGGGATGGGGTCTATTCTGTGGCAAGAGTTATGGTGCTTTTGACTATTCCGTGAGACTGACGTTTCAAAATAAATGAAAATAACATGACTGTTTGGTTTCTTCTTCTACTGGGACTAATTACTTATCTGATGGTGCAGCGTAGTGTTGCTCGTATCACCCGGACACCTGTGTGGCTATTGTGGTTGGTATTAATGACACCAGCAATGCTTTGGACGGGATGGACGGTAATGCATGGAGAAAAACAACCTCCACCGCGGGCGTTGATGATTTGGCCATTGGTAATTTGCCCTTTGTTATACTGGGTGCTATTTCAGTGGGGCCGACAACCCCAAAAGGACAAACAGATTCAAAGAGAAATACCACAACCAGACTTAGCTACACAGCAGTCAACTACAGAATTAACTCCCGTGCGTCCCATAGAACCAAATGAAGAAACCCAATTGCGAAATTGTTTTCCTTGGTCTGTATATTACATCCACAACATTGAATATAGACCTCAAGCTGTGATTTGCCGAGGTCAGTTAAGAACTAAACCAGCCGAAGCTTATCAACGAATTAAGGAAAATATTGAAGCACAATTTGGCGATCGCTTTTTGCTCGTCTTTCAAGAAGGTTTGAATGGCAAACCCTTCTTTGTACTTGTTCCTAATACCCAAGCTGCTAAAGCTAATGCACCCCAAACAGAAAGGTTAACGCGACCAGGTTTAGCTTTAGTACTATTAATAGCCACTTTGGTAACTACTACAAAGGTAGGAGCAGGAATTGCTGGTGTGGAATTCACACTACGTCAGCTTCAATCCGACCCGAGTGTAATTTTAAAGGGATTGCCCTATGCTTTAGCTTTGATGTTTATTTTGGGCATTCACGAACTGGGTCATTACTTAACAGCGAGGTACTATAGAATCCGCTCGACTCTGCCTTACTTTATCCCAATGCCTTTTTTCTTGGGAACCTTCGGTGCTTTTATTCAAATGCGTAGTCCCGTACCTCACCGCAAAGCTTTATTTGATGTCAGTATCGCCGGGCCACTTGCAGGTTTTGTAGTAACCTTGCCTTTATTATTCTGGGGCTTAGCTAATTCCACAGTGGTTTCCCTGCCAGAAGAAAAAACAGGGCTGTTGAATCCTGATGCGCTTAATCCCAAATACTCTATATTGTTAGCGCTACTCTCGAAGCTAGCCTTGGGAAGTCAGTTAACACCACAATCAGCTATTGACCTACATCCAATCGCAGTAGCCGCTTGTTTGGGAATCATCGTGACCGCGTTAAATCTGATGCCAGTGGGACAACTCGATGGAGGTCACATAGTCCATGCGATGTTTGGGCAAAGAAGTGCCATGCTAATTGGTCAAGTTGCTCGCCTGCTGCTGCTGTTACTTTCTTTAGTACAGCCGGGATTTTTCTTATGGGCAATTATTTTATTATTTATCCCACTGATGGATGAACCCGCTCTCAATGATGTCACAGAACTAGATAATAAACGTGATATTTGGGGATTGCTGGCAATGGCTTTGTTAGTGCTGATTATATTGCCACTACCACAGGCGATCGCTAGCTTGTTGCAGATTTAGGTTGATATGAGAACCCACGCAAAGATGCAAGTGTTTTTCAGTGTATTTACATCTTTGCGTGAGATTGTTATCCTCGTTAACTGGATGCTGAATTAGTCGCTTCAGATGCTTTCGTTGCTGGTGCAGCACCACCCATACGAATTTCAGAAGTGAACGAAGCCATACTAAAGCCACCGAAGCGTTTGAGAACACCTACCCGCATCCGCAAATTAGGGCTAGCAAACCAGAGGCGTTCTTCAGACCACATCGTTTCGTACTCTGTAATTAAAGTCAACGCCTCATCGTCACCCATTTTGTAGCTGCCGGCAACTGGCATTTTCTCGGCATAGCCCATTTCCCGCAGTAACTTGCCTTCAAAGGGATTATCTTCATTAGGCACTGGTACTAATACTGTAGAACCCTTGTGATCTTGTTCATCCCACTCCATCGTGCCGTTCCAAGTTACTCTTGCGCCACAGGAAGCACGACTAGCGTCAATTTCGTACTGTTGGCAAAGTTTGATTACCTCTGGATGATCCGCCGCTAGCATTTCAATAATGATATCTGATTTGCCGGATTCTGATTGCTTAAAAGCCAAGTGGTGACTAGTACGATGGGAAAACCATTTACCAGCACTTAACTCAAAAAACTCTTCAATATTCATGAATCAAATTACCTTGTGTCAAAATCCTTTTAATCCCACTTATTACAAGGTAGCAGAAGAGGATTGGGAGAGTGGGGGCTAGGGGCCCCCTCTGGGGTTGGGAGCTGTGGGGGAGTTGTTTTAACATTTCCCCCTCTCCCTCTGTTCCCCTCTCCCACTCCTATTTCCCTCCTCTCCCTCTATTCAAAATTAATTACCTGCTTCTTCAAGCCTTTTAAGAGAAATCCTTGCTGCCTCCGCAACATTTTCGTGGCTGTCTTTTTCCAGGTATTTCAACGCCGAGACACTCTTGGGAGTGGGAAGATTACCTAAAGCTTCTGCCAAACGTTGCCGCACTAACCAATCTTCTGATTGAGCAAAGCGTAAAATCCGATCTACTGCGTTGATGTCTTTAATTTCTCCCAATGCCGCGATCGCTGCTTGTTGTATTACTATTTCCTCATTATCTAAGGCTTGGTAAAGGATTTCACGAGCGCGGGAGTCTTTAATATTACCTAGCGATACAGCTGCACTAAAGCGCACCAGCCAATCTGTATCTTCATAAAAAGCTCTTGACAGCGCTTCAAAGGCTCTGGTGTCACCCAAGTATCCTAGCGCACCAGCTGCGTCTGCACGAATGCCGTAATCCGGGTCAGTTTCTAAAATTTTGATCAGAATTGGATAGCATTCTGTGGTTTGTTTGATCCCTAGGGCAAATATTGCCATTGACCGCAGTTGCATCGATTCGTCATCCAAAACCTTCTTAATTAATGGTACGGCGTCTTCTGCTGGTACATCCCGCAAACAAGCAAGGGCAACCATGCGATCGCGCAGATTCGGACTTTCTAACTGAGTGGAAATTTCCTCTAAGTTTGGAACTGCCATCTGGTTTAATACGATTTTGCTACTTAATGTCTCTATAAGTATCATTGCGTAACTTTCAACGCATTAGCCTGATGCCAAAGTCAGAGTTATTAGAAATTCAAAACTTAATACTTGTTAACTATAAGTGTTTTTAAATATTAAGACTTAGGGAAAAGACGTAAAACAGTGTAAATCTTGTCATGCTTAGAATTCAGTGAAAATCTGGTTATTGTGAACAAATATTACAACTAAGCGGTACTTTGCATATAAACACAGAACCTTTGACAAGTTACATATTGTACAAATTTTGGCTGCAAGTCCGTAAAATATGAAAAACTGTGGAACCGCCAAACATAGCAAACGGCCTGGGTTTGAGGAGTTCAAAGACAAAACCCAAGCAGTTTACAAAGGTGAAAGTAATGCTACTTTCCCTCTTCTTTTTACCTATTTGCTTTCAGTTGTCTCAAATATAACACAAGCTGCTACGATTTTTGCAACTGGAATACTCAGTAGATTCACTCAAATAAAATTTGGCTCGTCTAGGAGCATGAAAAAGGGTGCAACTATTGCCGCATTGGTGATAGCTACCATCCTGGCAGGACATACTGTTTCGGCACAGGTAACACCTCCGCAGCCGCCGCCACTTAGTAATGTCAAGGTTCCAGAACCTGACAATCTAGGGGAATTTATTCGGGACAAAACAGCTGCGATCGCTCTAGGGAAATCTTTGTTCTGGGACATGCAACTAGGTACGGATGGCATTCAGTCGTGTGCTAGTTGTCACTTTCATGCTGGAGCAGACAACAGATCCAAAAACCAACTCGATCCGGGACGACTGCGTGTAAATCCGAACAAAGTTGAGAATCCGGATACAATTTTCAATACGGGAGGAGGCCCAAACTACCAGCTCAACGTCGCAGATTTTCCATTCCACAAGTTATCAGACCCAAACAATCGTTCTTCAGCAGTACTATCCAACAGCAACGATGTCGTCGGTTCTCAAGGCGTGTTCAGATCAAGGTTTGTTGATGTCGTTCCTGGTAGTGCCAATGACAACGTCACTCCGCTCAGGGATGATATTTTCAACGTGCAAGGCACAAACGTCCGCCAAGTCACACCTCGTCACTCGCCAAGCACGATTAACTCAGTATTTAATTTCCGCAACTTCTGGGACGGAAGAGCACAACCCATTTTTAATGGGGTGAACGGGCTGGGGTTAAAAGATCCAAATGCCTATGTTTTAAAGGCTACCAAGCCTCGATTTCTTGAAGATGTGAAAGTTAGTATCAATAATTCTTCTTTGGCTTCCCAAGCCGTTGAACCACCACTCAGTGCTTTGGAAACAGCAGCTGAAGACCTTCCCATTGCACCATTCCGAGTAGAAGCATCCGAAACCAGTGACACAACTACGGTGATTGATGCTAACAGCGGTCAACAATTAGCGGTGCTAAATGACGAAGGTGAAACCATCAGTGGTAGCAACGACTTATCGCCATCAGAAGAGCAAATATCTCCAACAACTAATCAGCCATTTAAACGGATTGGTAGAAAGTTGGGTAAAAAGCTACTCGCCCTCAGACCCCTTGGCAAGCAACAGGTAGCAAGAGATGACAGCGTTCTCGGTGCCTACAGCCGTTACCCTCGAACTGGTCTGAACCGCAGCTACGCAGCGTTAATCAGAGATGCCTTTCAGCCGCAGTGGTGGAGATCCAATCTCATCATCAGCATTAATCCCGAAACTGGAGAGCGCAGATTCATCCGTAAGCCGAAGAAGAATTTGTCTACCAACGAATACACTTTGATGGAATATAATTTCTCGCTGTTCTTCGGGTTGGCTGTGCAAGCGTACGAATCTACTTTGATTTCCGACCAGACACCATTTGACAAGTTTCTGGCAGGGGACACCAACGCTTTCACACAATCGCAACAGCAGGGATGGCGAATTTTCCAAACCAAAGGTGCGTGCTTCGGCTGTCATGGTGGCTCAGAGTTGACCACTGCTTCTGTTAGCAGCGTGACTAGCCAAGGACGCATCCGACGCGCCCCGGCATTTGTAGGAGGACGAGTTGAAGATGCTGGTTTCTTTAATATTGGTGTTAGACCTAGCGAAGACGACCTTGGTGTGGGTGGTAATGACTTGTTAGGCAATCCGCTTTCAGAATCACGGCTAGCTCTTGAAGGTACATTTAAGCAGTTACTCGGCGAAGAACCACCTGTAGTTCCCAATGGCGAACAAGACTTGACCGCAGATGGAGCTTTCAAGACACCAGGACTTCGCAACATCGAACTCACTGCTCCTTACTTCCACAATGGCGGACAATTGACCCTAGAACAAGTGGTTGATTTCTACAATCGCGGTGGTGACTTTGGTCAAAATTTGCCACCACTTAACCTGACTGAAGAAGAAAAACAGGCGCTAGTAGACTTTCTCAAAGGTTTGACTGATGAGCGAGTCCGCTATCAAAAAGCACCCTTCGACCATCCGCAGTTGTTTATTCCTAACGGTCATCCTGGCAACCAAAATTCTGTTACTATCGACCGCAATGTCAAAACTGAAGACGGAACAACACAAGCTACGGATCGGCTATTAGAACTACCTGCAGTTGGTCGTAGAGGTCGTAAACTTCCTCCCAACTTCCTTGGAACCTGATTTACGACAGAAGTAAATTCTACTTAGTGCAGCTTTGCATAAAATCGTAGTTTTTTTAAACGCAGAGGCACGCGGAGTAAACGCAGAGAGGCGCAGAGTCTTTCTACATTTAATTCGTTACGAATTTGTGCAACATTGTACTTAGTCGTTTAGTTAACTTCTAATCAAGATAACAGCAGGGACAATCATCTAATTTACTAAAAGCCTGGAAAACCAGGTTTTTTTATGGACTTGCACAAATTGATAAGTTATTTGCTACGAATTTGTAAAATCCTGTACTTGCTCTAAAGTTAACAACGGTTTGTCTGCCATCAGAATGTCGGGTGCATTACCGATGGTGTAATGCACCCAACTATCTCACGCTCTTTTAGCTTTGGGCAGCGTCAAACAAAGTCCGGAAGATAACATGATGCTGGCGATAGAAGCAATCAGGACAACTTGGAGAGCGTCAGTTAAATTAAAAGTCATAGTTGAACCATCCGGTAACGCAACTCAGCCCGTTGCGATCGGCATTGACCCTGGTAAAAAGTTTTCAGGAATTGCTGTTCAATCTAGTCAGTTCACTTTGTTCGCAGCACACTTGGTATTGCCGTTTCCTAATGTCACTAAAAAGATGACGGGGAGACGAATTTTAAGATGTGCGAGACGCTCAAGACGTATCAACCGCAAAATTCCATTCCATCTTAGGGCGCATCGTCAAAAACGCTTTGACAATCGCAGGCACAAAAAACTGGTTCCATCTATCCGTGCTAACCATGAATTTGAGTTGCGAGTTGTCAAAGAGTTGATGCGACTATTCCCAGTCTCAACTATCCCTCCCCCACAGAAGTGCGCGAGGATGGGGGAATCTCGCGAGTTTTGTTGAAATTTATATTTACTTGGTTAAATCTTCCTTCGACGTTCTTGGAGTTTGAGCAAAATTTCGGCGTGCATTGCGCGGGTAATTGGGTAAAAATACACTAAAACCAAGCCACAAATTAGAGCGATCGCTGGTAGAGGGCCAATAGAAACGCGAATTACTTCTAATACTGAATCTGGTTGGATCGGCATGGGAGTTTCTGGTGTGGGTTTAATATATCCCGCTGCACCCAGTCTTTGCAAAACGAAACTGACTGCCAACCCCAAACAGATTTTTTGCAAAAAAACCATGAAACTATAAAAAATGCCTTCCCGTCGCTGTCCGGTTTTTAATTCATCCAGTTCAATTACATCAGGTAGCATTGACCAAGGCACTAGATAAGCGGTGGATACTCCAAAACCAGCCAGTACTGCTAAACAGTACATAAACACAACCTGATCTGGCTTTAAAAAAAATAGTCCAGCCTGAGCAATAATCCATAAAGTCATTCCCATATAGTAAACGGCTTGTTTGCCAACACGCTGACTGATGGCACTCCACACAAACAGCATTGCCATAGCGGTTCCTTGCACTGCCAGCAGAACTGAGCTAATGTGCCATTGAGGAAGGCGCATCCAACTAGTCACAAAATAAGGAATAATACCAGCCGTGAGTTGGACTGCTAACCAGGAACACAGATAAATTCCGACTACAAATAAAAAAGGGCGATTGCTAAAAGCGATTTTGAGTTGCTGCAAAAAAGGTATAGAGACTTGTTGTTCCGTTTCTGGATGTAATCTTGCTACAGCTTGAGCGCGTTTTTTCGTTCCCCAAACACACCAATACACAGGCAAAACAGAAATAATCGCACAGATAGCTCCCAATAATAAAAACTGTAGGCTGCGGTTATCAGGAATGATGAAGGAGATGACTAACGCGATTACTAAAGCGAGAATGCTACCGCCAATCGAAAAAGCAAAGCGAAAACTGTTAAGGTTCGTGCGTTCGTCGTAGTCTTGGGTTAGTTCTGCTGTGAGAGCTGTGTATGGTAAATTGACAATAGTATAAAAGGCGTTAAACAAAATTGATATCGCAGTGTAATACCAAAACAAGCCCCACTGATTCGCATTTTCGTTGTTACTAAAGTGAGGTACAATCCACTGCAAAAAGAAGAAAATTCCAAAGGGAACTGCTCCCCAAATCATCCAAGGATAGCGCCTTCCCTGCCTGCTTTGAGTGCGATCGCTCAATACTCCCACCATCGGATCGTTTACCGCATCCCAGACTTTGCCAATTAGTTGAGTTTGTCCTGCTAATTGCGGATTCAAACCAGCTACATCTGTCAGGAAAGGCGATAAATAAGATATACCAATCATGGCAGTAATCGCCGTGCCCAAATCCCCAGCACCAAAAGCAATTTTGGTAGTCAAGTCTAATTTTTCACTGTTAGAACTTGGTCGGGAATGGCTATCAGGGGCAGAATCACTCATATTAACTTGCCCTCGTATTAGAATAATGAATTTGGTTTGTCATCCAGTATTAGCTATAAATCCTTTCCCTATGCCAGACCTTTACGTTTCTTGGTCAGATTATCACCGCAAAATTGAACAACTGGCTGCTCAAATTTATCAATCTGGCTGGCAGTTCAACCAGATTGTCTGCCTTGCCAGAGGGGGACTGAGGGTAGGAGATATTCTCTCTCGTATTTATAAACAGCCACTGGCAATTTTGGCAACATCATCTTATAGTAGCCCCGGCAAGCAAGAAAGAGGATGTTTAACCTTTTCTCGCCACTTGACGATGACTACAGAAAAGTTAGGTTCCCGCATTCTTTTAGTGGATGATTTGGTAGATTCTGGAGTGACACTCAAGGAAACTATACCTTGGCTGAAGACATACTCTGATTCTCCAATTGAGGAAATTCGTACTGGTGTAATTTGGTATAAAGCTTGCTCAGTAATAGCGCCAGATTATTATGTTGACTATCTAGCTGACAATCCTTGGATTCATCAACCATTTGAACCTTACGAGTTTATGAACCCAGCGGAACTTTTGGAAGTTGTGAGTGGGTAGGATAGATGCCCAAATCCCCGACTTCTTAAAGGATGCCATTAGTGAATAGGGGTTCATACCCCAATACGGTTCAGTTAGTAGAATTCAATCTTTGGAGCTCCCCCATTATCCCTTTTTAAGGGGGGTTAGGGGGGATCAAAACCTTAACTGAACCGTATTGGTTCATACCCCTCGTTTACCCAAAAAAATCTTGTAGAGACGTAGCAATGCTACGTCTCTACATTTGCCGGAATCACCCAAAGATGTGGAATCCAGCCAGGGGTAACACCTCGTCAGTGACCAACAGTATCCTGTTAGGTTTGGGCTGCTACTTCTTCAACAGTATCCTTAGCTTGTTCTATAGCTTCTTTAGCACTGGATTGAAAATTATTGCTGTCTTCTTCAATATTTTCAGCTTTTTTGTCTAATATACCGCTGGTGTTTTCTGCTACATCGCTTGTTTCCTCAATAATGTTTTGTTCTGCATTTTCTTTGAGAATCTCAGCTTTGGTATCGGGTGCGGTTTCGACCAGTTCCGAGGCGTCTGTGTCACTAGCTTGATTTATTCCCTCTTTGTTACCATTCGTCACAGCACCTATTGGAACTTCTTGTTCAGGATTAACAGCCGTTTGTGTCCCAACACAAGCCTGTGTAACAAACAACAAAATTCCTGAAAACAAAACCGTTAAAACTAGCCTGAGTCGCAGTTTTTTCAAGAAAGCTTTTAACCTGTTCATAAACTCCTCCTTTCATTCAGTCTGTAGATTTAGATATAGACTAAACAAAGTGACAAACTCACGACAAAAGCAAGGGAATTATCTAAGTTGAAAATAGGAAACGCTTAACAGCGATCGGGGATTGGGGATTGGGGAAAAGATTTTTATTCCATCGTTGTCGGCGAAAAGCCCGTGGAGGTCTAACTTGAAAACCTACAGCTTTAGGTGCTGTTAATGGATAGTGTCGCTACCCTACGGAGAATAGCCACAACCAAACAGGCAGAGTTACCAGTAATACAATCGCCCCTACTACTAAGGCAGTGACTGCAAGATCGCGATCTAGATTGAATGTCTCAGCAAGTACCAACGTAGCGAAAGCTGGAGGCATAGCCATTTGTAGCACTATAACCTGTGCTGCTGCACCTGTTATACCGAAAAGTGGTAAAGTACTACCCAAAATCAGAGGCACTAATAGCATTTTGATTCCCAAGCTCATCCCTGCTTGTGGTAAGCTGTGCCAAGAATTGAGCTTGCTCAATCGCATTCCTATTAATAGCAGCGACAATGCTACGGCACTCCAAGCAAATATGTCCAAGTAAAATTCAACCGTGGTAGCAATTACAACCTGACGCAAGAGCAAACCTAAGCCAAAACTCCACAAGGCTGGATTAATTAAAATAGCCTTCACAATCTCTCCACGATTGTGAACACCGCTGCTAAAACGTGCCGCTAGTGCCACACCCAAGCCATAAGCACCCAAAGTTGTACCTAGCAAATCGTAGAATAGCGCCCAAGCAAAGTACTGAGTGCCAACTACTGCTAGTGTAATGGGATAACCCAAGTAACCAGTGTTACCTACCATTGCTGCCAGGAGAAAACTACCCTGAGTTGGTTGTCGAGGAACGGTTTTTGTGAAGAGGACTTGCCATTTCATCCCTATCCAAGCTAAAAGTGCTCCTAGGAAAATGGCTAAGTGAGCGATCGCTGGCGCAATCCAAATCTGCCCCGACAAGTCCGTTTTGCGTAAAAAAGCTACAATGCTGATTGGTACTCCTACCCAAAAAAGGAACTGGGCTAAACGAATGGGAACAGCGGCAGGTAGTTTGCGTCCCAGAATGAATCCTAACAAGACTAGACTTACCAGCTTGACGTATAGTTTTAAGAGGTTTGTCAAAACTACACCCTGAACTAAATATGTAAAATGATACTAATTGTCTTTATTCCTCTCCAGTTTACAATCTGTTATGAATACTCAACAAAAGCAGGAGTGAACCCTTGAACAACGCTGAGTTTTCTAGAAAACCACGAAACTCATCGCCTGCCTCTGGTGAAGATATTCCGGCAGCTTTACGCGATACTCCTGATGTAGCGCCTAATAAGCGAACACGCTTATTCGTTTTTGCGATCGCAGGAGTGGTAGGACTTGTACTGCTGGCTGCGATCGGCGGTATTTTGTTCTCGCTGACTGCACCGAAAAAAAACGCAGATTCTCAGTCTTCCCCAAATAATTTAACGTCTGGCAAAGCTCAAAACAACTCTACAGATCACGTTTTGGGACATATATCTTACCCGGAAGCGCCTGAGTCAGAACTAGCAGCAATTTCCGCAGATGGGCGACAAAGAATGCGTAAAGCAGCTGCCCAAAAATTTCAGGAAATGTCAGCAGCGGCGCGGAGTGCAGGTGTAATTTTAGTGCCAGTTTCTGGCTTTCGTTCAATCAAAGAACAGGAACAGTTATTTTTTAATATTGGTGCCCAGCGGAATCAAACGCCAGCGCAAAGAGCGTCTCTTAGCGCTCCTCCCGGTCATAGCGAACATCACACGGGTTACGCTGTAGATATCGGAGACGGCACAGCCCCAGCAACAAACTTAACTGAGAATTTTGAAAATACCAAAGCTTTTCAATGGCTGCAAGCAAATGCTGCCCGTTTCAGCTTTGAGATGTCCTTCCCTAGAAATAATCCGCAAGGTGTCAGTTATGAACCTTGGCATTGGCGTTTTGTCGGCGATCGCGACAGCTTAGAAACTTTCTACAGAGCCAAAAATATCAAACCAGTTCAGACTCCGCAGTAAGACTAAGAGGATATCTTCTATTTTTCTGCTTAAACTACAAATTTAATTTTTTCTTTATAATTGAGCATTCAGTACAAAACTTGTTCATCTGTGGGAGGTTCAGGAAATTTCAGGAAGCAGCAGTTAATAGTCACATAGGATAGGAGTACACTCATCTACCTTAAACCACCGCTTCCTACCACGCGGCAATTTTACTAATACACTACCGGGTTTCCACCAAGAGGAAGGAATAACGACGCCATTACGACCATTGGGGAGTTTGACAAGTGTACCTGGAATAATGGTCATAAAAGTATTTGGAGAATTAGACATATGACAGCGATTTAGAAAACTATTCTTCGAGATCCACGTCGGTTTCTTTTCTAGAGCAAAAAGACTTTCTAGGTATGGCAAGCAAATTATTAAGTAAATCTAAAGAATGATATAAGTTTAGCTAATCTTGATATTCGTTTTAATGTTTGAAATATTTATTTACAGAACACTAAATATTTTAAGTGCGATCGCACCAACTTAGTGTCTTAGTGTTTCAATCATTCTTCACCACTAAGACACTAAGACACCAAGAAAAATCCATTTCCAAGACTCACACCTTGACAGGGCTAAGTCTTTCCACTTAGGTACGCGGTATCATCCCTGAATTCTAAATCTAGCTCAACCGCTTCGGTAAGCAGACTGTTACCTTGGTTCCTTGCTCCTCTTGGCTTTCTACCGTAATATTGCCACCATGCATCTGAACGCAAGCTTTCACAATAGCTAATCCCAAGCCCATTCCGGCAATACTGCCAATGTTACTGCCACGACTGAATAATTGAAACAGGCGGTCTTTGTCCTCAATGGGTATACCAATTCCCTGATCTATGACATTAAAAATAATGTGCGAATCGTTCCCCATCAGGTGAACTTCGATATTGCCCCCATTTGGAGAGTATTTGATGGCATTCGACAGTAAATTGACCAGAATTTGCCGCAAAAGTTGCCCATCGCCCCAGAAGCCCTTGGTATTTCCCGTAATCTTAAAAGTTAATTCATGGCGATCGCTCAGAGTCTGGCGTTGTTGTTCAATGATGTCAGAGAAAAATTGCAGCAGTTCAAATGGAAGTGGTCTAAATTTTGCTTTGCCTAATTCAAATTTTTCAATTACCAGCAAATCGTCTATCAATTGAGCCATTTGTCTGGCTTTGTCTTCAATGATCTGCAAAAACTGTTGGTGTTTAGTCTCATCCAGCTTGTAGCCGTGTTGCTTCAAAGTTGTTGCAGCCATCAAAATAGATGCCAAGGGAGTTCGATATTCATGAGAAACTGTGGAGACAAGTTGAGATTTGAAGGCATTGAGTTGCTTTTCGGTTTCTGATACCATCAGAGCTTGGCTAAGTTGTTCAGACTGTTGGATAGCTACCGCCAGCTGCTCAGCCAATTGGTTAAAAATCTCTACTTCTTCTGTCCGCCACTGCCGTTGATTTGAACTCTGATGAGCAACTAACAAGCCCCAAATTCTCGCAGATTTTTCTTGGTTATTCAGCAGAATGGGAACAAGCAAATATGCCTGTTGAGTCTTTTTCCGGTTTCGCGCCACGATGATTGAGGCTTTAGCTTTCGCCAGCGTGGTTGCTCCTTCAACTTCTCCAAAACTGGGCTGGTAATTGTCTCTTAAAAAAGACGTAAATAGCTCGATGGCATCAGCACAACTACTTGAGCCAGCCTCACACAGTTTCGTCAAATAAAGTTTGGCGGATTCGCTACTTCTGTTGTCATCAGGATTTGCACCGATCTGGTAAACTACCACGCGATCGCACTCCAGCAGTTGCTGCATTTCCGTCACCGCTGTCTGTACGATCTTCTCCAGGTTTTGTGACTGACGGATGCGTAGGGCAACCGCCGCAGCCAATTGCTGTCGTTCCTGAATTTTACTGAACTGCTTTTGTAAGTGTGACTGCTGGATTGCATTGCGGACGGTTAATTGCAGCACATCTGGTTGTAGATGTTGCTTCACTAGGTAATCCTGAGCGCCTCGTTTGATCGCCTGTACAGCAATACGTTCATCGCCCTGTCCAGTTAACATAATCACGGGAAGCGGTACTGGCAATTTTTGTTGCTTAAGTTCATCTAAGAACTCTAGCCCACTCATATCAGGTAGGCGAAAGTCGAGCAGAATTGCATCGCAGTGTTTTTTCTGGCAGAGTGCTAGACCCAGTTCTGCTGAGGCTGCTTCTAAAATTTGGTAGGACTGGTGAGGATCGCTTAAAAGATATTCACGGTAAACTTCTCGATCCTCCGCACAATCATCCGCAATCAGTAGTGTCCAGACATTTGACATGAGCGGAAAACTGAGAAATCTCTTTCAGGTAAAAAATCGCGACAAATGACAGGGTGATATAAGTGCAGGCTTCTGTTTTTATACTGTTGATAATAGCAAATCTTTTCCAGAAAAAACGCGAAATTTCTTATCTATAGAGAGTTTCAGGATTTAGACGTTCAGATTTCGGCAGAATATGATATTGGTGGTGTGTTGGCTTCTAGCCAGTAGTCTACAAATGCTTGAACTGTCTTCTCTAATTCACCAGAGTCAAAAGGTTTGATGAGATAACCATTTGCCCCTTTTTGATAACAAAATTCAATGTCTTTGGGGTTTGAAGATGTAGTAAAGACGACTATCGGGATTTCCTTAAATTTTTGGTCTTTCTTGACTTGCTCTAGCACATCGCGACCATCAGTACCCGGCAAATTTAAATCGAGCAAGATCACAGAGGGACGTGGTGCAACATCCGAATTGCAGTAGTCCCCTTCTTGATAAAGAAAGTCTAAAACCTTATCTCCATTTGTACAGCGATAAATGGGATTTTGAACCTCCATTTGCTGCATGATCAGTTGGAATAGCTCAAAGTCTTCATCACTATCCTCAGCGATGAGCAGGGGATGATACTGTTTTGTCCTCATCTGGGCGATCGGAGACTAAATTATTATTTCAACTAATATTACAATAGTTTGCAAAAATTATAAAAACTTAACATCTCACTAAAGTAAGGTAAAAAGTCGAGCCTTCACCGTAGACAGACTCCACCCAAATTCGTCCGCCGTGACGCTCGATAATCTTTTTGGCGATCGTCAGTCCTGCTCCTGTGCCTCCACCATACAAATGTTGCTCGTGCAGCCGCTTAAACAACCGGAAGATTGTTTCGAGATGCCGTTCGCGAATGCCGATACCGTTATCCCTTACGTAGAGAGTAATTGGAGAGGGGGAAGAAGACGTGGAGAGCATCAGACGCGGTGACGCGGAGAAACTTTTATTTACATTCCCCGTGTCTCCACCTCCCCGTGTCTCCGTGTCCTCCTCATTCCCCGTATCTTCTTCCCTGCCCAGGTAGCCAATCTCAATCCATTGCTCTGCCTTATCGTTATACTTGCAGGCATTGCTGAGTAAGTTCATAAACACCTCACCCATGAGGATAGGGTCGCAGCAAACGATGGGCAGCGGACGCGGAATACGAATGTCAGGTTGAACGCCTTGAAGACTGATACGCAGATCCTCAAGCACTCGATTTACTAATTCGTTGAGATCCGTAGGTTGTAGATGTAGTTGCGCTTGTCCCAGCCGCGAGAACTTAAGCAGGGCATCGATGAGCGATTCCATGCGACGGGTTAGACGAACTAAAGTTTGCAGGCGGGATTTACCTACGTCGTCTAGTATTTCCCCATACCCCTTCAATAAAAGCGCCGAGAAATTATGAATGCCGCGTAAGGGTTCCTTGAGGTCGTGCGAAGCGGCATAAGCAAAGGAATCTAGTTCTTGGTTGATCTGGGCTAATTCATCTGCTTTGTTAAGGACAATACCAACAATAGCGCTCCTGAGATCTAGTGCATTCTCCAATTCACACGCTTTCCAAGGGAGCGAGGTGCAACGAACAATTTCTTGCCATCGTTCAAACGATTTGCGGGGAGACAGGGTGACACTACCATCTGCCCCAACCGTAATAGAGGCATTCGGATCGCCTGCCCAGTTCAATGTTTGCAGGATCTCCGGACGAAACCAGAGGATGTAATATCGTCTAACTTTGGAAATTCGCAGTAGCAGCAAGCCACTAGCAACATCTTTAAATTTTTCAGCCTCTGGGTAAAGTTTGGGCAGCGAATCGGTATGAAAAAGAGAGTCATTGACTTGCGTATCTGCCCACTCGATCAAGGTACGCACCTGCTCAAGGGTTGGCGTTGCGCCAACTAATGTGATTTCCTCCTCCAAACAAACGGCAGATCCTTGTGCACTCACCAAGTCCAGTAAGCGAGGGGCTGGATTCACCAGGGCTTCTTTCAGATCGTCGACTTGAGAAATTGATTCCACAAACTCTGATTGCAAAGACCTGAGTTTGACAATGTAGTCCAATTCTGCGTAATTGACTTTACTAGCTAATTCTGATGACACGAACTGCCCCAGCAACTCGCAACCTTCCCGAATTTCGTAAGGGATATACTTAGGTGTCTGATGATGGCAAGCTATTAATCCCCAAAGTTGGCGATCGCGGATCAAGGCGATGACCAAGATGGCTGCTACACCCATGTTTTGGTGGTATTCCACACAACAAGGATCAACTCCTCTGATTGCCGTCAGGCTGAGGTCGAGCGGTTGTTGCGTAACTGGGTTTTCTGCTGGAACCAGACCGATCGCTGGCGTGGTCAAATCGGGAATAAATCGCAGCAATCCACGTGCATATAATTCCCTAACTGGCTGTGGAATATCTGTGGCGGGATAGTGCAACCCCAGATAGGTTTGTAAGTCGTCCCGTTTCGCCTCTGCAATCACTTCTCCTGCCCCTTGCGAGTCAAATTGATAGACCATAACCCGGTCAAAGCCTGTGAGTTTGCGAACTGCTTGTGTTGCTAACTGGAAAAATTCACGCTGATTGGATACCTGTTGCAGTTGGGCGATCGCTCGTTTCACCAAAGCAGGAACACTAAAGAAACTCACGTCCGTCTGTTGGCTTTGTTCCAGTTCCAAAATGATCGTATTTCCGGTTCGATGAACTATACCGTTGAAGCATCTCTCACCTACTGAGGTGCAGATAGACAGTTTCAGGGGAATAACGTTGTCAACGTCCTCCAAGTTCTGCCGAAAAGCTGCAACGAATTGGGCATCTAGTAGAGTATCAAGGGATTGACCGAGCAAATTCTGGGGCTGAATGCTGAAGTAATCCTGAGTGTTGGCACTTACTTGCAGGATTGTTAGCTCAGGGTACGACAGCGCTAGCAGGATGCCATGCGGCTGAATCGAACCTGAAAAATGAACAGGTTCACAATTGACATTAACTGAATTTGGAATTTGGAAATTGCTGGATTCAGACCCACTCATGGCTGAACTTTTTGGATAACTGGGGCATAAAAATTATGAATTATGAATTATGAAATTTTCAGCCCAATCGCATTCATCATTTTCACCCATTCCTAATTCCCAATGCCCAATGCCCACTACCCAATATCCAGTTCCCCACCGATCAAGTAAGGGTTCTCATTAGTATTACAGTTTCTTGAATAATATTTCGATGAGTTAAGAGCAGTCAACAAAATCTAAAGAAAATATTAAATTATTCTGCAAATAGACAGATGCAATGTGATCCTGTTCAATAGAATATAAAGAAAATATTAAATACTCTGAGGAATAGGGCAATGCTGATTAACTCCTCAATGCTGCGTTTAACCTGGGCTGTGATTGAAGAAACCGCAAGCTCTGAACTGCTGACTCTCACAGATACAGCGTTAATCAAGCTGATACTACAGCAAATAGCCACCAAGATTTTGCTTAGCGGTGAAGAAGTCTGTGCATTGTATAGCTACATTGGGTCGAAAACAGCACTGATCCGCGATATGGCTGAATCCCGCCTTGCCGCCTGATACTCATGTCAGCTTTACTTTTTTCCTCTGCGTTGGCAGCAAAATCTTAAGAAATAATAAAAAAAGGCATGGTAACTTTATTTCCAATTGCTGAACTTTTTCAAGTCCAGCGAGAATTACTCTGCTTGCAGTAAGTCACGAATAGGTGCGATCGCTATTCGTCTAGCCCGACATTATTGCTGAATACGTCGTCCCATAATGATTAAATCGCGTTCTACACCGTCAAGTTCTGCAACCTTGGGTAAGTAGCCCCAATTTTCAAAGCCAAATTTTTCAAACAGCTTTAAACTGGGCTGATTATGGGCAAAAATGAAGCATACTAGATTTTTGAAACCTAAATTCGGACTTTGGCTAATTGCCTGGGCAAGCAGCCGCTTTCCCAAACCATGCTGATGATATTTTGGAGCAATGTAAACACTAACTTCAGCAGTAGCATGATAGGCTGGTCGTCCATAAAAGGGTTGTAAACTCAGCCATCCAACCACCATACTCTCTATTTCAATTACCCAAAGTGGGCTTTTCGAGGGCGATCGCGCAGCAAACCAAGCCAACCGACTTTCCACAGACACAGGTTCTAAATCAGCAGTTGCCATGCGGCTGGGAATTGCAGCATTATAAATTGCCACAATTTTTGGCAAGTCAGCTTCAACGGCATGGCGGATAGTCATTGCTATTCCCAGAACAAATCGGAAAATATTAAAAAATCATACAGCGATCTTGGTAGTCATTTCTTCTCTATCTTGAAAATAGGGGAAAGGGGAAAAGGGAAAGGTTAAGGGGGAAAGGAAAGATTTAAGTAGTTGGGCAAAATTAAATTCATTCGTGGAGACAGGGAACAAGTAACGGGGAATGCTTAACAGGAAAACAATGTGTGTAATTAATTCTGTCTGAGTACTTATTTTCATCCGTTTGGTGTGTGATGAAATCGCATGGGCGTCTGGCTTGATATAGTTGGCGATCGCTTACTGATTGCAGAATTGCACAAGTTCATTGAAATTGAGACTAGATTCTACTTAGTTTCTATTCAAGCGATGATTTGACAATTCTAGGACTTACGCATTGACAGAAAATACCAAACATGGGGTATGAATTTCAGCCATTAGAGATTAGTTTTTCGTGGTATTGCGCTATACATACACGTTAGGACATTGTTTGAAAGCAGCATCGACACAATCACGAAAGCTATCAAATTCATCCCACCGTTGCCGCGATGGTACAAGCCCCCAGATTTATCTGTGGAGTCAATCCACGCATCCAAAATCGGATGACGCCAAAGAAGGTATTTACGAACAACAATGAATTAGCCCTACCTTCTCCCTTAGCCCTCTTTGTGCCCCCTTGAAATAGCCTCCAGCAGCTAGCAATTCTCTGCAACTGGAAATGCAGTATTTCAGGAATATAGAAGTCCAACCAGAACTTTAGCTCCTGGATCTTGCGATGAATTCTCATCTTCTGCCTGTTAAGGTTGCTCGAAGTGGCTGAAATTAAGGCTTCTCTCACCCCAAGTTCTATTTACCGATTGAAAAATTAAAAAAAATTAAATCGCATTTTCTATCAGAAAAAAGTGATATGTTGAATACAGAATTCAATTTCGCAATTTTCTGAAGTAGAGTCCGTAACCTGTTCCTGATTTCCAAAAGTAAAAACTGCGCCAAAATAGATGCTCTGGGCTATTTGAGAAGGGTCTTTGAGTACAACGCTGTGCAAGCTTAAAAGAATGCAAATCGAGTTAAAACCATTGCTAGAACTGGGTTTCATCTGAGTACAAAAACACTTGCCCCCTTCTCCATAAATACTTGTACTTCCACCCTAAAATACTAGTACCCCTACCCAAAAAAAAATTTCCAATTCTCTTAATGCTTTGGAAATCTGGATTTCATATTTTGAGTACAAACTTAATAAATCTAATAAATCTTATCCTGGTTGTAGGCTACAGTCTATTTCCGGAGGCTGATATAAAACATATATCGCCAATCACTTGACGCACTAATCAAGGAGCGATAAGTGAGTGGAGAAATAAGATAGCACCATGCCCCTGTGAAATCGTAGACGTATAACGTCTACTCTACGAGAAGGGCTACGCTCTACGGTGTAGGGTAGCCACGGCTGTAGGCGCTGTCTTCCACCCACATTTTGTGCAGACACACCAGCCCTTGAAAATTTGGGTTTATAGCCTACCCCAAATCCCAGTAGGCAGCGCTCAAAACAGACGCGGCTTCCATTACCATTACTGCCAAGGCGGTTATGGAGAGACAGCGACTCTTGAAAACATCATCGAAGCGATCGCAGATTGTAAAGCGGTATTTGTTGCCAAGATTGGTGATTGTCCCAAAGAAAAATTGTACGCAGCTGGCATACAAACCGTTGAAACTTATGACGTAATTGACAAGGTTGCTTTGGAGTATTACCAGCAATACGTACAGAAATTATGAATTATGAATTATGAATTGTTTTTTCATAATTCATCATTCATCATTCTCTTCATTACCCAGCACTCATTACTCATTACCCACTACCCAAGCCTCAATCTGCCCTCTATGGAGAATAGTCATGGCTTACCAAATAACCAGCGAGTGCATTTCCTGTAATCTCTGTCAATCTGTATGTCCCACCGGTGCAATCAAAATAGATGGCGATCGCCCCTGGATCGATCCTGAACTTTGCACAAACTGTGTTGGTAGTATTCATACCGTACCTCAGTGCAAAGCTGGTTGTCCTACATCCAATGGTTGCGTAAAAGTGCCCGCCGATTATTGGGAAAGCTGGTTTAACACTTATTACCATTTTGTAGCAAAATTAACAAAAAAACAAGATTATTGGGAGAATTGGTTTAACTTCTATTCAGAGAAATTCTCCGAACAATTGCAGAAACGTCAGCACCAAGTTGCCTGTTAGTTAATGGTTAGTGGTTAGTAGTTAGTAGTAATTTTCGACCACTAACTACTAACAACAAGTAACAAAAATTTAAATAGAATTGGAAGCAATGCAGAAAAATTGTATTTATCTAGACAATAATGCCACCACCAAAGTAGACCCAGAAGTTGTAGAGGCGATGCTGCCCTACTTGACGGATTATTACGGTAATCCCTCCAGTATGCACAGCTTTGGTGGGCAAGTTAAGAAAGCAGTTAATCAAGCACAGGAACAAGTTGCAGTCCTCCTTGGTGCTGACGAATCAGAAATTATCTTTACCAGTGGTGGTACAGAGGGAGATAACGCCGCCATTAGGGCTGCACTATTGGCGCAACCAGACAAGCGACACATCATCACTACCCAAGTAGAACACCCAGCAGTACTAAGTCTCTGCAAACAGCTGGAAAAACAAGGTTACAACGTTACCTACTTGTCAGTGAATCACGAGGGACAGTTGGATCTGAATGAACTGGAAGCCTCACTGACAGGTAACACCGCCTTGGTGACGATTATGTATGCCAACAACGAAACCGGCGTGGTTTTCCCAATCGAGCAAATTGGTGTACAAGTCAAAGAACGCGGTGCTCTCTTCCATGTAGATGCGGTGCAAGCAGTCGGTAAAATTCCGATGAACATGAAGACTAGCACCATTGATATGTTAACCATGTCTGGTCATAAAATTCATGCACCCAAAGGAATTGGTGCTTTGTACGTGCGGCGCGGTGTGAGATTTCGCCCTATGCTCATCGGTGGCGGACAGCAACGCGGCAGAAGGGCGGGAACAGAGAATGTTCCGGGAGTCGTTGCCCTTGGCAAAGCTGCCGAATTAGAATTACTACATTTAGAAGAAGCTACCGCCAGAGAAAGAAAATTGCGCGATCGCTTAGAACAAACTATTATTGCAACTATTCCCGACTGCCAAGTCAACGGTCATTCTACACAGAGATTGCCCAACACCACCAACATTGGCTTCAAGTACATTGAAGGTGAAGCAATTCTCTACTTGCTCAATCAATACGGTATCTGTGCCTCATCCGGTTCAGCGTGTAGTTCTGGCTCTTTGGAACCTTCCCACGTTTTGCGGGCAATGGGTTTACCATACACAATCTTGCACGGTTCCATTCGCTTCAGCCTTTGTCGTTACACCACAGACGCCGAAATTGATACTGTGCTAGCAGTAATGCCCGGTATTGTCGAACGCCTACGCGCCCTCTCACCCTTCAAGAATGATGAAGCAAGTTGGCTGCAAGAACGGTCAATGGTCATTAGTCATTAGTCATTGGTAAATAACAAAGGACAAGTGACAAAGGACAAATGACAAAGAACAAAGGACAAAAATAATGTGGGACTATACAGATAAAGTATTGGAGCTATTCTACAATCCCAAATATCAGGGAGTAATTGAAGACAAGGGTGAAGCAGGTGTTAAAGTTGCCGTTGGTGAAGTAGGCAGCATTGCTTGCGGAGATGCCCTGAGACTGCATCTTAAAGTTGAGGAAGATACAGAGAAAATTCTTGATGCTCGTTTTCAAACTTTTGGTTGTACTAGTGCGATCGCTTCATCTGAAGCTCTGGTAGAACTAATTAAGGGTAAAACTTTAGATGAAGCCCTGAGAGTTACTAATAAAGAGATTGCCAATTACCTGGGCGGGTTGCCAGAAGCAAAGATGCACTGCTCGGTAATGGGACAAGAAGCATTAGAAGCAGCTATTTATAATTACCGAGGTATACCTCTAGATGTTCATGAGGATGATGACGAAGGGGCGCTAGTTTGCACTTGCTTTGGCATCAGTGACGCAAAAATCCGGCGCGTGATTGTTGAAAACAACCTCACCACCGCTGAAGAAGTCACAAATTATGTGAAAGCGGGTGGTGGCTGCGGTTCGTGTTTGGCAACTATCGATGATATTATTGCGTCCGTGCAAAAAGAATCTGCTACCCCTGTAAGTACTTCTGCTAATCACAGTAATGAGCGTTCATCTGTAAAACCGCTGACCCCAGTGCAAAAAATTGCACTGATACAAAAAGTATTAGATGAAGAAGTCAGACCCGTTTTGATTGCCGACGGGGGAGACGTAGAACTGTTCGACGTCGAAGGCGATCGTATCAAAGTAGTACTGCAAGGTGCTTGCGGTTCGTGTTCTAGCAGCACGGCGACATTAAAGATTGCGATTGAATCTAGATTGCGCGATCGCGTCAGCAAAGACCTTGTAGTTGAAGCAGTTTAGTTATTAGTTCTTGGTTGGTTGTTGGTTGTTTACTACTAACCACCAACAACCAACAAACAACAAACAACATTATGACAACTATTTTTGCAGTAGAGCGATCGCCACCGTTGGTGACGTTCTATTAAGCGGTCACTGCTGACCCAACATGAACCTAAACACAAATCCTCTAGACCCACCAAACCAACCAATTGCAGGAGAAAAATAATCATGTCCGACGATAAAATCAGACAGATAGCCTTCTACGGTAAAGGCGGTATCGGTAAGTCTACTACTTCTCAAAACACCCTTGCCGCTATGGCAGAAATGGGTCAGCGGATTATGATTGTGGGATGCGACCCCAAAGCTGACTCGACCCGTTTGATGCTGCATGCTAAAGCTCAAACCACCGTGCTGCACTTAGCAGCAGAAAGAGGTGCAGTAGAAGACTTAGAACTTGAAGAAGTAATGTTAACCGGTTTTCGCGGTGTTCGTTGCGTGGAATCTGGTGGTCCCGAACCTGGTGTAGGTTGCGCTGGTCGTGGTATCATCACCGCCATCAACTTCTTGGAAGAAAACGGTGCTTACCAAGACCTAGATTTCGTATCTTACGACGTGTTGGGTGACGTTGTCTGTGGTGGTTTCGCGATGCCCATCCGTGAAGGTAAGGCACAAGAAATCTACATCGTTACCTCCGGTGAAATGATGGCGATGTACGCTGCCAACAACATCGCTCGTGGTATTCTCAAGTATGCGCACTCTGGTGGTGTGCGCTTGGGTGGTTTGATTTGTAACAGCCGTAAAGTTGACCGGGAAGCTGAACTGATCGAAAACCTGGCTGAACGTTTGAACACCCAAATGATTCACTTCGTACCTCGTGACAACATCGTTCAACACGCAGAATTGCGTCGTATGACCGTTAACGAGTACGCACCTGACAGCAACCAATCTCAAGAATATCGCGCATTAGCTAAGAAGATCATCAACAACACCAAGCTCACTATTCCTACTCCTATGGAAATGGATGAACTGGAAGCCCTATTGATTGAGTACGGTATTCTCGACGATGATACCAAGCATGCAGAGATCATCGGCAAGCCAGCTGAAGCTACTGCTAAATAACTGATGCCGTAGTTAAGTAAAAAGTAAAAAGTAAAAAGTAAAAAATTCTTTTGCCTTTTAACTTTTTACTTTTACCTTCCTCTTCCTCCCTTCCATACCTGCAATTATCCGAACCCATAAGTCTAACCGAGGCAGACTATGACACCTCCAGAAAACAACAATCTCATAGAAGAACATAAAGAACTAATTAAAGAAGTTCTCCAAGCTTATCCAGAAAAATCTCGCAAAAAGCGAGAAAAACACCTTAACGTTCACGAAGAAGGCAAGTCCGATTGTGGCGTTAAGTCCAACATCAAATCAGTTCCTGGTGTGATGACCGCCCGTGGTTGTGCCTATGCAGGTTCCAAGGGTGTGGTTTGGGGTCCTATCAAGGACATGATCCACATCAGCCACGGTCCCGTTGGTTGCGGTTACTGGTCTTGGTCTGGTCGTCGTAACTACTACGTGGGTATTACCGGAGTTGACAGCTTCGGTACCATGCACTTTACCTCCGATTTCCAAGAACGCGACATCGTTTTCGGTGGTGACAAAAAGCTGGCTAAGATTATTCAAGAAATTGAAGAACTCTTCCCTCTCAACCGTGGTATCAGCGTTCAGTCTGAGTGTCCTATCGGTTTAATTGGGGATGACATTGAAGCCGTCGCCAAGAAAGCATCCAAAGAGACTGGTAAGCCCGTTGTTCCCGTACGTTGCGAAGGTTTCCGGGGTGTTTCTCAGTCCCTTGGACACCACATCGCTAACGATGCTATCCGCGACCACATGTTTCCTCGCTATGACAAAGCGAAGAAGGAAAATACACTGAGCATTGAACCTGGCCCCTACGATGTAGCGCTGATTGGTGACTACAACATCGGTGGTGACGCTTGGTCTAGCCGGATGCTGTTGGAAGAAATTGGCTTGCGTGTTGTTGCTCAGTGGTCTGGTGACGGTACCGTCAACGAACTGGTTAACGGTCTTTCCGCTAAGTTAGTTCTCATCCACTGCTACCGCTCGATGAACTACATCTGCCGTGCTTTGGAAGAAGCTTACGGTATGCCCTGGATGGAGTTCAACTTCTTCGGCCCTACCAAGATTGCTGAATCTCTCCGCGAGGTTGCTGCTAAATTTGACTCTAAGATCCAAGAAAATGCTGAGAAAGTGATCGCTAAGTATACACCGATCATGAATGCGGTAGTTGAGAAGTATCGCCCACGCCTCGAAGGCAACACCGTCATGCTATACGTCGGCGGTCTGCGTCCTCGTCACGTTGTGCCTGCTTTTGAAGACCTCGGTATCAAAGTTATCGGTACTGGTTACGAGTTTGCTCACAACGACGACTACAAGCGCACCACCCACTACATCGACAACGCCACAATTATTTACGACGACGTTACAGCTTACGAGTTCGAGGAATTCGTCAAAGCGAAGAAACCCGATCTAATTGCTTCTGGTATCAAAGAGAAATACGTATTCCAGAAGATGGGTCTGCCTTTCCGGCAAATGCACTCCTGGGATTACTCCGGCCCTTATCACGGTTACGACGGCTTCGCCATCTTCGCTCGCGACATGGATATGGCACTCAACAGCCCAACTTGGGGATTAATTGATACTCCTTGGAACAAGAAAGAAGTAAAGGCTAAAGCTGCATAAAAGGAACTAAGGACTAGGGATTGGGAACTAGGTTAGATTCTTTCCCAATCCCCGATCCCCAATCCCCGATACCCTACACAAACCCAGCAAGCAACAGAGAGATACAGAAATGCCACAGAATCCCGACAAAATTGTAGACCACGTAGACCTATTCAAACAGCCAGAGTATACAGAGCTATTCAAGAATAAACACGAACAATTTGAGGGTGGACACTCCGCTGAAGAAGTTGCCCGTGTTGCTGAATGGACTAAAGGCTGGGAGTACCGCGAAAAGAACTTTGCCCGGGAAGCGTTAACAGTTAACCCTGCTAAAGGTTGCCAACCCGTAGGTGCTATCTTTGCTGCTGTTGGTTTTGAAGGTACTCTTCCCTTTGTCCAAGGTTCTCAAGGTTGCGTTGCATACTTCCGTACCCACCTCAGCCGTCACTATAAAGAGCCGTTCTCCGCCGTGTCTTCTTCCATGACTGAAGATGCAGCCGTGTTTGGTGGTTTGAACAACATGATTGAAGGTTTGCAAGTTTCTTACCAACTTTACAAGCCCAAGATGATTGCTGTTTGCACCACCTGTATGGCAGAGGTTATCGGTGATGACTTGGGTGCATTTATCACCAACGCTAAGAATGCAGGTTCTGTTCCTCAAGATTTACCAGTACCTTTTGCTCACACCCCCAGTTTCGTTGGTTCCCACATCACTGGTTACGACAACATGATGAAGGGGATTCTGTCTTACTTGACAGAAGGCAAGAAGAAAAACACTACCAACGGTAAGCTCAACTTTATCCCCGGCTTTGATACCTACACTGGTAACAACCGCGAATTAAAGCGGATACTCAACCTGATGGGTATTGACCACACCATTTTGGCAGATAACAGTGAATATCTGGATTCTCCCAATACAGGTGAGTACAATATGTACCCAGGTGGTACTAAGCTAGAAGATGCTGCTGATTCTTGCAACGCCGAAGCTACTGTTGCTCTGCAACGCTACACCACACCTAAGACTCGCGAATATATCGAAACTAAGTGGAATCAAAAGACCACTGTTCTGCGTCCTTGGGGTGTCAAGGGAACCGATGAGTTCTTGATGACATTGTCTGAAATGACCGGCAAGCCCATTCCCAAAGAGTTGGAAGATGAGCGCGGTCGTTTGGTAGACGCAATGACCGACTCCTACGCTTGGATTCATGGCAAGAAGTTTGCAATTTACGGCGACCCAGATTTAATCTACAGTGTCACTAGTTTCTTGTTAGAGTTGGGTGCTGAACCAGTACATATCCTCTGCAACAACGGCGACGAGGAATTCAAGAAAGAAATGGAAGCAATCCTCAGCGCTAGCCCCTTCGGAAAAGAAGCTACAGTTTGGATTCAAAAAGACTTGTGGCATATGCGGAGTTTGCTGTTCACCGAACCCGTAGACTTCTTTGTTGGTAACTCCTACGGTAAGTATCTGTGGCGTGATACCAAGATTCCAATGGTACGGATTGGTTATCCTCTCTTCGATCGCCATCACTTACACCGCTATCCTACCATCGGTTATCAAGGTGGACTCAACCTGCTCAACTGGGTTGTCAACACCATTCTCGATGAACTGGATCGCAACACCAACATTGCTGGTAAGACCGATATTTCCTTCGACTTGATTCGTTAATCATCTCATCAACTCGCAGCGTGCCAACAAAGGAAAAGGATTAGAAATTATGAATTATGAATTATGAATTATGAATGAATCAAATATTTCATAATTCATAATTCTTTTCTTTTCCTTTTACCTTTTCCTTGTAAATTATTACCTAAGTAGTGCATATGACTTCTGTAAATCACACACATATCCATCCTAATTACCACCCACCTAACTATCAAAAATCTGGCGGTTTTGATATTCTACATCCATTACGCAGGTTAGTAGATAGTATCCAGATCAAAAATTATCGTCTTGCTCATCTAATTTGCCAAATTATTCCTTGTTGTTGCCCCTTTGAGCGGAAAATTAGATTGTTTGGACGTAACTTCCATATTCCTGCACTGTGCAAACTCAATCCTTTATATGACAACTTTGTAGGATTGCGTTTTCGTGCATTATCTTTCCTCAGCGATGAATGTGGAGAAGATGTCACGAAATATATTTGCTAGTCGTTACATATTACTCATTATTCATTACTCATTATCGATTACTAATTAGTTAGTGGTTAGTGGTTAGTGGGGAAAGAATCAACAAACAACTACTAACTATTAACTACTAACTACTAGCAAACTTTATCCAGCGCGAGGAAAGAGATGATAATCACCCAAGGCAAAATCAACGAGCTGCTCTCTGAGTCAGGATGCGAACATAATCAACACACGCATGGAGACAAGAAAAATAAGGCTTGCAAACAACAAGCTCAGCCTGGAGCCGCTCAAGGGGGTTGTGCCTTTGACGGTGCAATGATTGCCCTAGTACCCATTACTGATGCTGCTCATTTAGTCCACGGGCCAATCGCCTGCGCTGGCAATTCCTGGGGCAGTCGCGGCAGTCTTTCCTCCGGGCCTCAGCTTTACAAATTTGGCTTTACCACCGATTTGAGTGAAAATGATGTGATTTTCGGTGGAGAGAAAAAGCTCTATAAAGCAATTTTGGACATTCACAAACGTTACCAACCTGCGGCGGTGTTTGTTTACTCTACCTGTGTCACTGCTCTCATCGGTGAGGACATGGATGCAGTCTGCAAAGCTGCTGCTAAGAAAATCGGTATTCCCATCATCCCTGTAAATTCCCCTGGCTTTGTTGGTAGTAAAAATCTTGGCAACCGCATCGGTGGCGAAGCTTTACTGGAATACGTCGTCGGTACTGAAGAACCAGAATACACCACACCTTACGACATCAACCTCATTGGTGAATACAATATCGCCGGTGAAATGTGGAATGTGCTGCCGTTATTCAAAAAATTAGGCATCCGCGTCTTGGCAAAAATTACAGGCGATGCTCGCTACAAGGAAGTTTGCAGCGCCCATCGTGCCAAACTCAATGTGATGATTTGCTCCAAAGCCCTGATCAACATGGCGCGGAAAATGGAGGAGCGTTACGGCATCCCCTACATCGAAGAGTCTTTCTACGGTGTAGAAGATATAAATCGATGTTTGCGAAACATTGCGGCAAAATTGGGCGAGTCCCTTCGGGATAGCTCCGCTTCACGCGATTTGCAAGAGCGAACAGAAAAGCTGATTGCCGAAGAAACTGCCGCTTTAAATGTAAAACTCGCTCCCTATCGCGATCGCCTCAAGGGCAAGCGCGTTGTCCTTTATACCGGAGGTGTGAAAAGCTGGTCTATTATCTCGGCAGCAAAGGACTTGGGGATGGAAGTTGTTGCTACCAGTACCAAGAAAAGTACTGAGGAAGACAAAGCCCGCATCAAGCAGTTACTCGGTCAAGATGGCATTACGTTGGAAAAGGGCAATCCTCAAGAAATACTGCGAGTGATTAACGAAACCAACGCAGAGATGTTGATTGCTGGGGGTCGTAACCAATACACTGCTCTAAAAGCCCGGATTCCTTTCCTCGACATCAACCAGGAACGCCACCACGCCTACGCTGGTTATAGCGGTATGGTAGAAATGGCGCGAGAACTGGATGAAGCCCTCTACAGCCCCGTGTGGGAGCAAGTCCGCAAACCAGCACCTTGGGAAGACGACCAAGAAAATGTCACCACGTCACCACGTCTTTCCATCTCCTTATCTTTAGAGGAGGATGAATAATGGCAAAGGTTGTCATTCCTAACAAGCCAGTTATCGTCAATCCCCTTAAGCAAAGCCAAACTTTAGGTGCAGCCCTGGCCTTTTTGGGTTTGAAAGGGATGATGCCTTTACTCCACGGTTCCCAAGGTTGTACTGCCTTCGCTAAAGTCATACTAGTGCGGCATTTCCGAGAGGCGATTCCCCTTTCTACAACCGCAATGACGGAAGTCACTACCATCTTGGGTGGTGAGGAGAATGTCGAACAAGCAATTCTCACCTTGGTACAGAAGTCTCAACCAGAAATCATCGGTTTGTGTACTACTGGGCTGACGGAAACCAGAGGAGATGATATGGACGGCATTCTCAGGGATTTTCGCCAACGTCACCCAGAGTTGGATGAGTTGCCAATTATATTAGTCTCCTCACCGGATTTTAAAGGCTCACTGCAAGATGGTTTTGCAGCGGCGGTGGAAAGCATCGTCAAAGAAGTTCCCCAACCAGGAGAACCGAAAACGCAACAAGTGACAATTTTGATGAGTTCTGCTTTCACACCGGGGGATGTGCAGCAAATCAAGGAAATTGTCAGCACTTTTGGGCTGACGCCAATTGTTGTTCCCGATCTTTCCGCTTCTTTGGATGGTCACTTGGATGATTCCTACAGTCCCATCACTGGCGGTGGTACAACTTTAGTGCAACTCCACAAAGTCGGTAGTTCTGTCTATACCTTGGCGCTGGGTGAAAGTATGCGGGGTGCAGCCAAAATCCTGGAACAAAAATTTGGCACACCTTACGAAGTGTTTACCGAACTGACTGGGTTGGAAGCGGTAGACAGATTCATGCTATTTTTAGCGAATTTGAGCGGGAATGCAGTTCCGGAAAAATACCGCCGCCAACGCCGCCAACTACAAGACGCAATGTTGGACACTCATTTTTATTTCGGTAGGAAAAAGGTGTCTCTGGCGCTGGAACCGGATTTACTGTGGTCAACAGTGTATTTTCTGCAATCAATGGGTGCAGAAATTCAAGCTGCTGTGACTACGACGCGATCGCCACTTTTGGAAAAACTCCCCATCGATAGCGTCACCATCGGTGATTTTGAAGACTTTGAGATCCTTGCTGCTGGTTCTGATCTGTTGATTGGTAACTCTCATACAAATGCGATCGCCAAACGCTTGGGAATTCCCCTCTATCGCCAAGGTATCCCCATTTTTGACCGTTTAGGTAATGGTCAATTTACCAAAGTGGGTTACAGAGGCACAATGGAGTTTTTATTTGATTTGGGCAATCTCTTTTTGCATGAAGAGGAAGCAAAAGTCAGAGATAGAGATGTTCAAGGTGATTGGTAATAAGAAAGAGTTAGTGGTTAGTGGATAGTGGTTAGTAGGAAATTTAACCACTAACTACTAAAAGAGATAGTGGTGAGTGGTTAGTGAATAGTGGTTAGTGGTAAAAAATCAACTACTAACTACTAACTACCAACTACCAACTACTAACTACTAACTACTAACTACTAACTACTAACTACTAACTACTAACCAAACAATGAAAATAGCCTTCACAACTAGTGACCAAATTCATATCAATGCTCACTTCGGTTGGGCAAAGATGATTGATGTTTATGAGATTTCCTCAGAGGGTTATCAATTTGTGGAAACTCTCAATTTTGATGGCGACCTCAAACAAGATGGCAACGAGGACAAAGTTGCCCCTAAACTTGATGCATTGAATGATTGCACGATTGTTTATGTTTCGGCAATTGGTGGAACTGCGGCTGCCAAATTAATCAAAAAAGGTGTCACTCCTGTCAAAGCACGTTCAGACCAAGAAGAAATTACTGATGTGCTCAATAAATTAGTTCAAACTCTCAAAGGAAGCCCACCACCTTGGCTGCGTAAAGCTTTACAACAAAAAAACCTGAACTTTGATGAATTGGAAGAAGAAACCACTGTATGAGTGCAACTAATAGTGTTAATGGAACCGTCCCTAATGAAGTTGTAACTTCACCTTTTCTGAAAGCGATCGTTCAACAAATCCGGGGTCAAGATACTTACGGTGTTTATCGGAATTGGTCAGATGAATTAATTCTCAAACCGTATGTTATTAGCAAACAAAAGAAACGCGAAATTTCTGTTGAGGGTGATGTCGATCCGGTAACAGTTGGACGGATTATGGCATTTTATCGCGCTGTAGCTGCCCGTATTGAGCAAGAAACCGGTTTGTTATCTCAGGTTGTAGTTGACTTGAGCCACGAAGGATTTGGCTGGGCGCTGGTCTTTTCTGGTCGTCTTTTACTGACAGTGAAAACCTTGCGAGATGCTCATCGTTTTGGTTTTGAATCACTAGAAAAAGTAGCAGAAGAAGGAGAAAAGTTAGTCCAAAAAGGCGTGGAATTGGCTCAGAAATTTCCTGAAGTTGGAAGATTGTAATTAGCCATTAAATATTGGTTGTTAGTTGGTAGTTAATTGTAACAACCAACCAACAACAAACAACAAACAACAAACAACAGCCAACAAAAAACACATCACAAATGACCATTGAAGAACTAAAAACTCAGATAAAACGCCTCAACAGTAAAGCAGGTCAAATGAAAATGGATCTGCACGATTTAGCAGAGGGGTTGCCAACAGATTACCAAAAAATTATGGATGTTGCTGCTGCAACTTATGAAATTTATCGTCAGTTAGAAGAACTGAAGCAACAACTAAAAAATATGGAGCAAGGCAAATGAGCGAAGATTGGAACAAATTCCAAAAGCTCACACAAGCGGAGGAATATTTTGAGTTTTTTCAATTACCTTACGATCAGAAAATTGTAAGTATAAATCGTCTGCATATTTTGAAAAAATTCTCACAATATATTCAAGAAATTGATGAGAATTATACTGATATTAGTGTAGAAGATAGATTAAATAAATATTGTGAGGCTTTGGAAAAAGCTTATCAGATTTTTCTCGAATCCACACCTCAAGAACAAAAGCTGTTCAAAGTATTTAAACAGAAGCCTAAAAATGTAATCACGCTGACAGAAATCACTTCTGATTAGGAGGTAAAAAGTGATAGACCTGACGCCTACCGAGTTAGAACGTTACCGTCGCCAAATTATGCTCCCTAATTTTGGCGAGACAGCGCAGAAGCGCCTAAAGTCAGCGACAGTTCTGGTAACAGGTGTGGGAGGATTAGGCGGTACGGCAGCGCTTTACCTAGCGGTAGCAGGCGTTGGGCGGCTGATCCTAGTCCGGGGTGGCGACTTGCGGTTGGATGATATGAATCGTCAAATTTTGATGACGCACGATTGGGTTGGTCAGCCAAGAGTCTTCAAGGCAAAAGAAACTCTAGAAGCCATCAATCCTGATATCAAGGTGGAAGCGATTCATGAATATATCACCCCAGAGAATGTAGACTCTTTGGTGAAATCCGCTGATATGGCACTTGACTGCGCCCATAATTTTACAGAGCGCGATGTGTTGAATGCAGCTTGCGTACGCTGGCGTAAGCCAATGGTGGAAGCAGCAATGGACGGAATGGAGGCTTACCTGACTACGATTATTCCTGGTGTAACACCTTGTTTATCTTGTTTGTTTCCAGAGAAGCCAGATTGGGATAGGCGTGGTTTTGCAGTGTTAGGTGCTGTGTCTGGCACTCTCGCTTGTCTGACGGCACTGGAAGCAATCAAGCTCATCACTGGGTTTAGTCAACCTCTATTATCGCAACTGCTGACAATGGATTTGACTCGCATGGAATTTGCTAAGCGCCGTTCTTATCGCGATCGCTGTTGTCCAGTCTGCGGTAACAATGCACCTTGGAGATACTTGCAATCTAAATCTACAGTCATTAGTCATTAGTAAATTGTTGTTTGTTGTTTGTTCTTTGTTGTTTGGAACAACAACCAACCACCAACTACCAACAAACAACAAATTTTAAAAGTCAGGAGGTTGGATGACTGTTACTTTGACAGAAAAAGCAGAATTTCGTCTGCGGGCATTTTTAGCAGGTTCTGCTGCTGATACCAATGATGCAACTAAAGGTATCCGCATCTCTGTTAGTGATGGTGGTTGCAGTGGTTATGAATATGCAATGGATGTTACCAGCAAGCCACAACCAGAAGATTTGGTAATCCAGCAAGGCAAAGTAACCATTTATGTTGATGCTAAAAGTGCGCCGTTATTAGAAGGGATTGTCATCGATTTTATTGACGGTGTGCTGGAAAGCGGCTTCAAGTTTATCAACCCTAATGCAACTGAAACCTGCGGTTGTGGCAAGTCATTTAAAACAGCTGACTGTCAGTCAGCTGGTGTACCTTGCAACTAATGGTTAGTGGTTAGTAGTTAGTGGTTAGTGGGAAACAAACAACTACTAATAACTAACAAATATCAACTAACAACTATCAACCAACGGCGTTGCTGAATTTGGTCATGAATTATGTTTGCATACATTTTTGTAGCTCGATGCCAAATCATTGTAGAGACGTAGCAATGCTACGTCTGGTCATACCCGTGAATTGTAAATTCATAT